>JAISJT010000038.1 GCA_031261395.1 Eubacteriales Family XIII. Incertae Sedis bacterium | reverse complement strand
GATATCATCCTGCCGGATACCGAAAGCCTTGGGGCGGTCGATTTGGAACATTCACTCTTTAAAATAGACTTGTATAATCAAGACCGCCGTGTGCATACCGGATATTCGATATCAACAGGAATTAAAGGAATTTCGCATTTGCATTCGTGTGATATTTTTTCCCTAAAGCCTGGATACTTGACTTTCGCCGGCAGCGTGCCGCAGGATGAGGAGCCGCTTGATCCCAATACGGAGTATGCGGGCGTGCCGATACACTTCAATTTTAGCGAACAACCACCTGATGAAATTGGTGAAAACGAGCCGTCAGATGATTCATATGCTGACTACTATTCGGTAGGCCTTAGCTTTACTTTTGATCTGAATGAATGCCGATATGTGGCGACGTGTCGGTTGGATTTCCCTGAATCAGATCTGCTTCAGAAGGATACGGAGACGGACATGGCAAAAGAGATTCTTTTCGGAATCACGAAGAACATCATCGACAAGGGTATGCAGCAGTCAGACGCTGCAGATAGCGAGGAGCAATAAAATGAAGACAAAAAAAATGATTCGCGGGAGACAATAATTTTACAGAATTTATTTATACAAGTCGCAAAAAGTGTATTATTATCAGGTAAATAACTCGGAATTAATGTAAATGTGAAGTATTATGCGCATTGGAAGTGATTCTTGCCACGGCGTCCGCATTCTCTGCCGGATTATTGTATAATGTGATGTTATATGTCGCTTGGGCAAGAGGAGGATCTGAGATGTCAGAAAAATATGTATATCTGTTTAGTGAGGGCGATGCCAGTATGCGCAATCTGCTCGGAGGCAAAGGCTCGAACTTGGCCGAAATGACCGGGCTTGGAATGCCGGTGCCGCAGGGATTTACGATCACCACGGAAGCCTGCACGAAATATTATGATGATGGTGAAAAGATAAATGACGATATTCAGGCGGAGATCCTTGAATACATTACCAAACTTGAGGAGCTCACCGGCAAGAAATTCGGCGATGTCGAAAACCCCCTGCTCGTGTCCGTGCGCAGCGGTGCGCGCGCATCGATGCCCGGCATGATGGACACGATCCTGAACCTCGGCCTGAACGACACGGTCGTAGAAGCCTTTGCGAAGAAGACGGACAATCCGCGCTTTGCGTATGACTCTTATCGGCGTTTCATCCAGATGTACTCCGATGTGGTCATGGAAGTCGGCAAAGCCTTTTTCGAAAAGTTGATCACGGCGATGAAAGAAGACCGCGGCGTCGAGCTCGATACCGAATTGACGGCAGATGATCTCAAAGAACTGGCCGAGCAATTCAAGGTCGAGTACAAGGACAAGGTCGGCGAAGATTTCCCGAGCGAAGCCAAGGAACAGCTCTTCGGCGCGATCAAGGCGGTCTTCCGCAGCTGGGACAACCCGCGCGCGATATACTACCGCCGCATGAACGACATCCCGTCCTCCTGGGGCACGGCGGTCAATGTACAGTCGATGGTTTTCGGCAACATGGGCGATACGAGCGGCACGGGAGTGGCGTTTTCGCGCGACCCGTCAACGGGCGAAAAGGGACTGTACGGCGAATACCTGATGAATGCACAGGGCGAAGACGTCGTCGCGGGCGTACGCACTCCGCTGACGATCGACCAGCTCAAGGATCAAAATCCCGCTGTCTACGAGCAGTTTGTGGAAATCGTGAACCGGCTCGAAGAGCATTACCGGGACATGCAGGACATGGAATTCACAATCGAAGAAGGCAAGCTCTATATGTTGCAGACCCGCAACGGCAAGCGCACGGCGGCGGCGGCTTTGAAGATCGCCTCCGACCTTGTTGACGAAGGTATGATCGACGAAAAGCAGGCCGTTCTCATGATCGATCCAAAGCAGCTCGACGCGCTGCTCCACCCGCAGTTTGACGCAGGCGCGCTAAAAAAAGCGAAGCCGATCGGCACGGGTCTTCCGGCTTCCCCCGGCGCCGCCGCAGGCCAGGTCGTCTTCACGGCCGAGGACGCGACGGAATGGGCGACGAAGAAAGGCGCGCCGGTCATCCTGGTTCGTCTCGAAACCTCGCCCGAGGATATCGAAGGCATGAACTACGCGCAGGGGATTCTGACGGCGCGCGGCGGCATGACCTCCCATGCGGCGGTCGTGGCGCGCGGCATGGGTACCTGCTGCGTCTCCGGCCTTGGCTCCATCAAGTTCGCGGCCGATGAAAAGAGCTTCACGCTCGGAGGCAAGACCATTGCCGAAGGCGACTGGATATCCCTCGACGGTTCGTCCGGCAACGTATACGGCGAAGCGATCAAGACTGTGCCGGCGTCTATTGGCGGCTACTTCGAGCGCATCATGGGCTGGGCGGATTCTCATCGCACAATGAAGGTACGCACGAACGCCGATACCCCGCGCGACGCAGAGCAAGCTGTGAAATTCGGAGCGGAAGGCATCGGACTCTGCCGCACTGAGCATATGTTCTTCGAGGCCGACCGCATCGCGGCCATCCGCGAGATGATCGTGTCCGAGACGGTCGAACAACGCAAAGCGGCGCTTGCCAAAGTGCTGCCGATCCAGCGCGGCGACTTTGAAGGGATCTACGAGGCGATGGAAGGCCGGCCCGTCACGATCCGCCTGCTCGATCCGCCGCTCCATGAGTTCCTGCCGACAGACGAGGGAGACATCGAGGCCCTTGCCGGCGAAATGAACCTCACGGTTGAGCGGCTCAAGGAGATCATCGCGTCCCTGCATGAGTTCAACCCGATGATGGGCCACCGCGGCTGCCGCCTCGACGTGACCTATCCCGAGATCGGCGAGATGCAGACACAGGCTATCATCGAGGCCGCGATCAATACGAACAAAAAGCATCCCGACTGGAATGTCGTGCCCGAGATCATGGTGCCGCTCGTTGGCGAGATCAAGGAGCTTGCCTATGTGAAGAACATCATCACCGAGACGGCCGACCGCCTCATAGAGGAGTCTGGCGTGCCGATGAAATATCTGGTCGGCACGATGATCGAGATCCCGCGCGCGGCGATCACGGCGGATGAGATCGCGACCGAAGCGGAGTTCTTCTCCTTCGGCACGAACGACCTGACGCAGATGACCTTTGGGTTTTCCCGCGATGACGCCGGCAAATTCCTGAATGCCTACTACGAAAAGAAGATCTACGAAAACGACCCGTTCGCCCGCCTCGATCAAAACGGCGTCGGCAAGCTCGTCCTGGCCGCTTCGAAACTCGGCCGCCAGACGCGCCCCGACATCAAACTCGGTATTTGCGGGGAACACGGCGGTGATCCTTCGTCGATCGAGTTCTGTCAGAGCGTAGGCCTCAACTACGTATCGTGCTCGCCGTTCCGCGTGCCGATCGCCCGCCTCGCGGCCGCACAGTCGGCGCTGAAGCAAGCCGACGCAAAGTAGCCACAAGAGTCATACGCAAAATTATTAAAATTATAAAAGGGGACAGCGCGTCTGCCCCCTTTTCTGTCCGCCGGGTCAAAGCTTAATGATTTTGATGATTTGGCCGATTCAGCCGGAGCGACTGCCAGCCGTTCGGCAAATTGAGCAGCACGAGCGCAAAGAGCGCGATGGCGATTCCGATCACGGAGAAGACCCCGGGGATTTCCTTGTAGAGAAAAATGCCGAAGATGGCCGCAGCGATAGGTTCGCTGGACGCGAGGATCGCGGTCTTGCCCGTGTCCATATACTTCATCCCGAAGGCAAAAAACACATACGGCAGCAGAGATGTGAAAAGGCAATGCAGCAGCAGGATGAGGCAGATCAGGCGCCCCACCTCCACAAACGAATTTGCGATTACGACAAAATTCGTGAACGGCAGACAGCTGAGGCTGCCGATGAGAAAGGTATAGACATTCACCGTGAGGGATTCATATCCCCGGTTGAGCGCCGACCGGATGAAGAGGGTATTCATCGCGCACCCGATCCCCGCGCAGGTCCCGACCAGGATGCCGAGCGGCGAAAACACCGACCCGGATCCGATGATGCCGCTCGTCAGGACGCAGCCAAAGAAAGCGATGACCAGCGCCTGCAATTTGAGCGGTGTGATTTTCTCTTTGAACAAGGGCGCAGAGATCAGGATAACAAAGATCGGCGCCGTAGCCAGCAGGATCGCCGCCAGCGCCAGCGAATTCATCACCGTCGACATGCTGTAAAACAGGTTGAGCGCGATCGAGCTCGTCAGCCCCGAGCCGACAAAACACCACAGATCCTTCAGCCGTATGCGCAGAAGACTTCTATTGAATATTAGCAAACCCGCAAACGTGATCACAAAAGAGATCGACATGCGGGCAAAGACGATCGTGAGGGGGCTGTACCCCAGGTTCGAAAGGTATCTTACAAAAATCCCGACCGAACCCCACATGCACCCGGCCAAAATGACAGCGATCGGCGCGATTCGAGAGGCGGACAATTTCATGGTATCATTGTAACATGGTTTTCAGGAGACAAAATCAATATGAGTGAAAAGAACATACCTTACTTGGACACGATGGACCGGACGAAACGCATCCTCGAGATCGGCCCGTTGTCGAACCCGATGGTTGCGAAAACCAAGGATACACCGCACGTATATTATGCGGACATCCGCTCTACGGAAGGCGTGAAAGGCTTGTATCAGGGCGACGCTACGGTCACGGAACGGCAGATCGCCGATATCGATTTTATCATTGAAACGAGCTACGCGGAAACTTTTCGGGATGTGGAACCTTTCGACTATGTACTGATGCGTCACGTCATAGAGCATGTTCCCGAATTGATACGGTTTTTCTTGGATGTCGCTACTGTCCTGAAAGAAGGCGGGAAGCTCTGCCTCACGGTCCCGGATGCACGCTATAGTTTTGACCATTACCGTATGCCGACTTCGTTTGCGGAATTGTATGATATCTACCGGCGCGGCGAGAAAACATCTCCTGCGCGGGTTTTGGACTATGCGCTCAGCGTGGATATGTCGAGCAATCCCGAAAAACGCGAAGGCATCGCGACGGATCGTTATCATGTGCCAAACGGACACGGCACGGCGCGCGAAGCGATCCGTTTGTATGATGCCGCCGCCGGCGGGGAGACCTTCGACGCCCACTATAGCGTTTTCTCGCCCGCGACGTTTCTGCTGAACCTGTATTATTTAACAGAAGCGGGGCTGTTTCCGTATGAGCTTTCTGACTTTCAGGTTCCCGATGG
>JAISJT010000036.1 GCA_031261395.1 Eubacteriales Family XIII. Incertae Sedis bacterium | reverse complement strand
CGAAGCCTCAATCTTCGTCCCCCCAGCCGCCGCCGTATACCAGCCCTTGAACGTATACCCCGTACGGGCAGCCTGCGGCAGCGCACCGATAGCAGCACCGGCCGTGACCTCCCTGCCGGCGACATTGCTCCCCCCGTTAGCATTGAACGTGACGGTATATTTTGTCGGTGCAGGGATATAGGATGCATTAATATATGCCTTCCCTCCGCCAGTGGATATGGTCCCCGGCAAATTTGTCCCCGAAGAAAAGTCCGTTATCGTTTGATTTGAATTATTAGTTATCATCACGCCCTTATTTCCCTGCGTGAGAGCGCCGCCCGTATTGAAGCCCTTAAAGAAATTGTAGGTACCAAAGCTAAAATGGGGATACACGTTGGTGATGCGCGATGTGTCAAATGATCCCGCCGGCAAACTCGTCAGAGCTCCAAAAGAATTGAAGAGGCAGAAAAAATTCCAACCTACGGCGGTGATGCCCGATGTATCAAAGGAGCCTTCCGGCAAGCTTGTTAAGGCGCCACTTTCATTGAAATAGCTGAAGAAACATTGGCCTACGGTTGTAATTTTCGAAGTATCAAAGGAACCTTCCGGCAAACTTGTCAAAGCACCATAAGAATTGAAGTCACTGAAGAAATAGTAATTTGCGTCGGAGATGCCCGATGTGTCAAAAGAACCGCTCGGCAAACTTTTCAAGGTGCCATGAGAATTGAAGCCCTCGAAGAAATTACTACCTACGTCGATGATGCCCGATGTATCAAAAGAGCCTCCCGGCAAACTTTCCAGGGCGCCAGAAGAATTGAAATTGCTGAAGAAATAGTAGTTTGCAGTGGTTATTTTCGATGTCTCAAATGAACCTTCTGGCAAACTTGTCAGCGCACCAAAAGAATTAAAACCTCTGAAAAAACCATTGTCTACCGTGTTGATGTTCGATGTGTTAAATGACTCTTCCGGCAAACTTGTCAGTGCGCCAGAAGAATTAAAACCGCTGAAAAAACTATTGCCTACCGTGTTGATGTTTGATGTGTTAAATGACTCTTCCGGCAAACTTTCCAGGGCGCCAGAAGAGTTAAAATCACAAAAGAACTCATCGCCTGCGCTGGTGATGTTCGATATGTTAAATGAACCTTCCGGCAAACTTTCCAGGGCACCACCAGAATTAAAGTAAGCGAAAAACCTTTCGCCCGCCGTGTCGATGTTCGATGTATCAAAGGAACCTGCCGGCAAGCTTGTCAGGTCACCACCACAATTAAAGCCACTGAAGAAAGCCTCATCGCCTACAGTTGTGATGCCAGATGTGTCAAAGGAACCTGCCGGCAAACTTGTCAGGGCGCCAACGTTATTAAACCCGCAAAAGAAAAGCTCACCTACGGTTGTAATGTCAGATGTGTTAAAGGAGCCGACCGGTAAACTTGTCAAGGCGCCAGCAAGATTGAAGAAAAGAAAGAAATAGTCGCCTGCGGTGGTGCCGGCCACGTCCTCTGTAAATACATTCATTGCAGGTATCGCTGTTAGCTCACAATATACATTCTCAACAAGAGGGGCGTCGTCAACACTTTCCCATTCCCTGAACGTGTCATTTGCGCTCTCTGTAATGGTGACTACATCATTGACTGAGACAATAACATCTATTGAGGTATCCTCGGCTACATTTTCATTTATTTGATCTCCGCCGTTCACGATGACTGGTGTCGTCCACTTGTTGTAGATCGTCGCTGTGCCTGAGTCTGTGAATTTGAGTGTGATTACATCCTGTTGGTTATCGTTTTCGAGAGCTGTGACCTCTTCGCCGGAATCAGACTCTTCTGCCGAAACGATTGGTGAAGGGTCTGACGCTACGACGCCTTCCGTGGATTCCGGCTCGGTGGCCGGAATGACAGAAGCGTCGGTGGCCGGACCTGCGCCTTCTTCGGCGTAGGCGTTCTGTGGCATTGCGGCGAAGAACATTGCCGCTACCATGACTGCGCTTAGGAGGAATGCCAACGCCCTCTTGCTGTCTCTTGCTGCTGTGTGATTGTTCATTTTGTTTCCTTTCCGAACTTTTATCTGCTGCTTATGAAATCAAACGGATATGGATTCCTGGATTCGCCGATCATGTCGGCGAATGACAGGGGTCTATGCGGGAATGACAGGGGTCTGGCGGGAATGACAGAGGTCTATGCGGGGCATGACGAAATACAGCACGCCGTTTATACGTGCTTTTGTGTCTGTTCAATTCGAGGATGTTTGTCGCGCTAAGAAATCTTAAAGGCTCAAAAAATTGATTGATTGATTGAGTGATTGATTGATTGATTGATAGCAAGTATCGTGCCATTTCTACTGCCCTCGTGCGTGCTTCAAAATATTATTAGGAATATAGCACATTTTAACGTTTAGTACAAATTGAACTTTTGCGCAGACAAAAAGTTTCTGAACTTTTTCATAAACAAAAAGTTCGCGTACTGCCGTCAATTTGGACAAAAAAACAGGTGTTTTCGCGTCCAAATTGACGGCAGTACGCTTTTTGTCTCCCCTGTCCACCTCTGTACCCCCTCTATTTTGCGAATATCGCGACTTTTTCGACATCATCGCGCCGCCGCCGGGGGATTGCTTGCGCGCAAAAGGGAGGCGCGCCCACGCGCCTCCCTTTTTGATTTGATGTGGATCCCGGGCCTATGCCCGGGATGACAATCGGTGTTTAGTCTTCGAACAGCGGGGTGGACAGGTAGCGCTCGCCTGTGTCCGGGAGCAGGACTACTATCGTCTTGCCTGCGTTCTCGGGACGGGCCGCGAGTACTGTGCCTGCGTGGAGCGCTGCGCCGGAGGAAATGCCGACGAGCAGACCTTCTGTTGCGGCGACTGCCTTGGCTGCGGCGAATGCGTTGTCGTTGGAGACGGTGATGACTTCGTCATAGATCTCGGTGTTCAGCGTATCCGGAACAAAGCCGGCGCCGATGCCCTGGATCTTGTGCGAGCCGCTGCGGCCTTCGGTGAGGACGGGCGAATCTTCGGGCTCGACCGCGACGATCTGTACGCCGGACTTCTTGGATTTGAGGAATTCGCCGACGCCGGTGACGGTGCCGCCTGTGCCGACGCCGCTGACAAAGATGTCAACCGCCCCGTCTGTATCGTCCCAAACTTCGGGGCCGGTCGTCTCGAAATGAGCCTTCGGGTTTGCCGGATTGACAAACTGCCCGGGGATGAAACTGCCTTCGATCTCTGCCGCGAGCTCTTCGGATTTGGCGATCGCGCCCTTCATGCCCTTCGCGCCTTCGGTCAGTACAAGCTCTGCGCCATAGCCCTTGAGGAGCTTGCGGCGCTCAATGCTCATGGTTTCCGGCATGGTCAGGATGACACGGTAGCCGCGTGCGCGCGCCACAGCCGCGAGGCCGATGCCCGTGTTGCCGCTGGTCGGCTCGATGATGACGCTCGTCGGATTCAGTTTGCCTTCGGCCTCCGCATCCTCGATCATCGCTTTGGCGATACGGTCTTTGACGCTGCCGGCCGGATTGAAGTACTCGAGCTTCGCAATGATGGGCGTCTGGATGCCCTTCTCTTTGCTGAATTTCCCGAGCTCGAGCAGCGGTGTGCCGCCGATCAGATCTGTCAGATTCTTTGCTACTTTTGCCATTTTTTCTTCCTCCACTGTTCTTTGCTAAAAGGATACTGCCAATACGTTCGTTGAAATAACATATATTGCATATAAGATATATATGTAATATATCACTGCCAAAGACCGCTTGTCAACTATTTTTTAATTGTACTCCTTTCTGTGCTATACTTCGAATATGGTTTGTTTTGCAGACCTTGGAGTGTGGAGAGGGCCATGATGTCTGTACAGCGTGCTATTCACAATTCTTTGAAACGGGACGTCCTGCTCGTTGTCTTTTCTTTGGCGCTGGCCGTCACATTGCTCGGCGCAGGCTTGTATGCGGCAGATGCATTACAAAACGAACAGGCGCTGCGGCTGAACGAAGCCTCTTCGAATTCACTGCCCGTCAGCCTTCCCCCCGCCTACCACGATCAGGAATTTTTTGCCACCAATCTCGACTACGGGATCACCGTGGCGCGCACAGGGAAACCGGAAGTCTCCGCGGGGAATATGTATCCGGTATTTCAGAAACACCGTGCCGCCGCCGCCCTGAAATCTTCAGCGCTCGCGGCCGCACGAACCGAAAATCCAGGCTCCTCCGAGCCGAAAGATTCTTATTATATTCGCTGTTGATTTCTCCTGCCTCGTTTTCAAAAATCATACCTTTTTCAGGCATCCTAAAACACACAGGAGGAACTCATCATGGGTCTTTTTTCAGGTACAAAAAAACTGTCTTATCGGATCGGGATCAACCATCCGACAATGGAATACGCGCCCTTCGTCGATACCTTTCGGGACTATGCAGAATCCGAAGATTTTGCCAAATGGCTCAAGGACAAAGGTCTTTCCGTCAAGAGCTCGGAACTGGCGTACCATCAATACGTTGAGGGCCGCGATCCCTCAGATTTTCCCTATCATTTGCAGCTAACCCTGGAGCCGTCCGGCGTGATCGATTTTGTGATCGCTATGCGCGGAGAAAAACAGGGGCTTGCTCTGGTTTTCTTTTCGCTGACCCTCACGGCTGAGCTGCCGGCCTCGGACAAGTCCTGGTTTGTTGACTTTTGCAAGGCGATTCACCAGCACTATGAAACCGTCTTTGCCGCAACCAAACAGGGAAAGGGCCCCCTCTTCGATTTCGGAAAATACACTTACTGATCCATGCGCCGCGGGCGGGGGCTCAGGCTCCCGCTCGTGACATTTTGCGTCTATGAAGATACACTGTCTATATGACAAAGTTTCTGATTCGTATTTTCATAGACGGCAAAGGCGGCAGCGAGCGCGGGCGGCGTGAGCGCAGCGGGCGGCTTTCGGGCGTGGTGGGCATCCTGCTCAATCTCTTGCTGGGCTTTGTCAAGATATTCGCAGGCGTCTTCACCGGCAGCGTCGCCGTCACAGCCGATGCGGTCAACAATCTTTCCGACGCGGCCGCCTCCGTCATCACGATCGTGGGTTTTCGCATGGCGAGCCAAAAGGCGGACGCCGAGCACCCCTTCGGGCACGCGCGCATCGAATATATGACCGGCGTGATCGTCTCGGCTCTCGTCATCGTTGTGGGCATCAAGCTCATCCTCGAGTCCTACGAAAAAGTCGCGGCGCCTTCGGAACTTCATTCGAGTCCTCTAATAATAATATTGCTCATCATCATGATTTTTGCAAAAATCTGGCTTTGGCGATTCAACAAGGCGCTCGCAGAATATATCGGCAGCGCGTCTATCAAAGCGACCGGGGACGACAGCCGCAACGATGCGATATCTACGGCTGCGGTCCTGCTGACCCTCGTGCTCCACCAACTTGGCGGCGTGAATATAGACGGCTATGTGGGGCTGGCTGTTGGCGTGTTTATTATTTATTCGGGACTCAATCTTGTGAAGGAGACGGCGGGGCCGCTGCTTGGGCAAAGCCCGGACCCGGCTACTGTCAAAGGGATCGAAGCGCTCGTGATGGGGCATGCGGAGGTACTCGGCATCCACGATCTCATCGTGCACGATTATGGGCCGGGGCATGTCTTCGCTTCCGTGCACATCGAGGTCGACTCGCGCGAAGATGTTTTCAAATCCCACACCGTCATCGACGATATCGAGCGGGAGGCGCAGGATCTGCTCGGCGTGCTGCTCGTCGGCCATATGGATCCGCTCGACACACAAAATCCCCGGCTCCGGGAACTGCGCGAGCTGCTCGGGTCCGCGCTCCGGCAGGTCGAAGGCGTCATGAATATCCACGATCTGCGGATCGTCGCCGGCGAGAACCGAACGAATGTGATCTTCGATATCGTGGTGTCGCACGAGCAGGGACAGAAGGCTTATGATGCGGCAATGGACGAGGCGCGCCGCGTGCTCGCCGAATTGGACCCGGCCTACATTCCCATCGCAAACTGCGATACTGACTTCGGAACGAATTAGCGCACTGTCATCCCGGGGCGCGGCCCCGGATCGGTCATTTGTGGTAGGGCTCTCCGCGCAGGATGCGAAAGGCGCGGTAGATTTGCTCGAGCAGTATGACTCGCATGAGTTGGTGGGGGAAGGTCATGTCGGAAAACGAGAGGCACAGGTCCGCGCGCTTTAGTACGGCCGGCGCGAGGCCGCCGGAGCCGCCGATCACAAAGGCGATATGGCTTTGGCCGTCTACGCCGAGCTGCCCGATCCTGGCTGCAAAGTTTTCGGAGGAAAGCCGCTTGCCTTCGATCGCGAGCGCTACGGTGAACGCGCCGGCAGCGGCGGTGTCCAAAGCTCCGAGGATCGCTTCGCCTTCGAGCGCAGATGTACGAGCCTCTTTTAGCTCTGTCACGGCTACGCGGGCATATGGAGTCAGCCTCTTTACATACTCGGCGCAGGCGTCACGAAGATAGGGTTCTTTCAGATTGCCGATGCAAATTATTATTATCGTATTCATGCGGCTATAGCCGGTAGATCAGGCTCGCCTCGTCGCGCAGCAGGACGCCGAGGTAGAGGCTCTCGCCGGTGTAGAGGCCGGCTTTGGCGAGCAGGGTGATGACGGTGCGCTCGGCGAGGGCGGGGGTGTTGTTTTGGTCGCTGAGGTGGGCGAGCAGGACGACGCGCTTGCGGCTGCGCAGTGAGTACAGGCGGGTCAGGGCCTCGGCGGCCTGGGCGTTTGAGAGGTGGCCCTGTTCGCTGAGGATGCGCTGTTTGAGGTGCCAGGGGTAGGCGCCTTCGCGCAGCATCTTTGTGTCGTGGTTGGATTCGAGGACGAGGACGTCGGCTGCGGCGACGCCTTCGAGCATTTCATCGGTGACCGCGCCGGTGTCCGTCACGATCGCGACCTCCTTGCCGTCCGCCGAAATACTGTAACCATAAGGCTCCGCGGCATCGTGCAGGGTCCGGAATGCCCGCACTGTCATGTCGCCGATTTTGACCGGCTCATCCGTGAGAATAGGGCGGCGGCGATGTTCCTTCACGGCGTCATTGAAATCCGATCCTATCCTTTGCTCCGCGCGCGCCACGGCATTCAGCGTGCCGGCGGAAGCGAAGACATTGGCCTGCGGCAATTTTTTCATCAGGACGCGGACGCCGCGCACATGGTCGATGTGCTCGTGCGTCAGGAAGAGGCCGGCGACATGCCCCGGCGCAGTCTCGGCGCGGCCGAGTCCGGTGAGGATCCGCGATGCGCTGATCCCGGCGTCGATGAGGACGGCGGTCTTGCCGGTGCGGACGAGATAGCAATTGCCGCTGCTGCCGCTTGAAAACGCGCATACCGAGAGCGTCATCCGTGCGCCCTCTTTGCCGCTTTTGCCTCCTTGCCCTCCTTGCCCTCCTTGGCCTCTTCTGCGCCGAGGACGGCGAGGGCGTCGGCGCGGTTGTTTTGCTCTACGATATGCATGAATTCCTCATAGGAAAAACTGTCCCCGTTCTTTTCCCTGAATTTGGCGTAGGCTTTTTCGAGCGTTTCTTTGCGGGCATTTTGCGCCATATGGCCTTTGATGATGTAGATGCGCAGATCCATGCCGGGAAGAAAGGCGAGCAGGCGCTCCCATAGGTCCCGGTTTTCGACGGGCTGCCTGTTTGCGGTCTTCCAGCCGTTGGCGCGCCAGCGTTCGTACCAGCGTTTTCGCAGGCAGTCGGCCAGATAGGCGCTGTCCGTGAAGACTCGCACGGGGTAGCCTTGCTTGGTGATCGCGGACAGGCCTTCGATCAGGGCGATGATTTCCATGCGGTTGTTCGTCGTATTGAGTTCACCGCCGTGAAGCTCCTTGCGACGTCCGGCATATTCGAGGACGGAGCCCCAGCCGCCAGCATTTTCGTCAAACTGGTTGCCCGAGCAGGCGCCGTCCGTGAAAATATCGAGATTTTGTGCGCTCATGCGGGTCAGGCCAAAATATCGGCGACCACGATGGTGCGGTCGTCCTTCGCGTTCAGCAATACATATTTGGCCGCCTCGTCCGCGATCTCGTACGCGACATAGCGCCCATCGCAATCCTTGTATTTTTCGGCCACTGCGCGCACGCCTTCTTGGCCAAAGGTGCCGCCCTTCGACATATCAAACTCCTCCACTATGCCATCCGTATACAAAATGAGCCGGTCGCCGGGCTGCATACCGATGATTTCATCCTCATAACTATTTTCGTCCGCGATCGCGCAGACGGGCAGGCCCTGGATCGGCACCGTTTCCGTGCGGCCGTTCCCTCTCAGGATGAGGGGGTAACATCCGTGACCGGCGTTCGCGATCAACATCTCGTGCCGCCTTTTGTCGTATTTGCAAAGCACCATGGTGGCATAGAGCGTGGCGTCGACCTCGAGTGAATTGAAGTCCCCTGCGATTTTGCCAAGCAGTCTCGCGGGCCCGTCCTTGGCCGCTTCAATGTTGGCGCGAACGCGCTCGTGCAGGTAGACCGTCAGCAGGGCGGCCTGAATCCCGTGACCCGACACATCCGCGATATAGATCAGATATTCGTCTTCGCTGATATTTACGATATCGAAAAAGTCCCCGCCGAGATCGTCGGCCGGCTGGTAAAAAGCATGGACTTCGATCGTCTCGTCATAGATGTTGTCTTTGGGAATGATTCGGTTTTGAATGGTTTTCGCGATCTGCGTCTCCCGCCTTACCTTTTGCAAGGTCTCCCGCATTGAGTCCCGTAATAATTTTTTCTCCGCGACGTCTTCGAAGTATTCTACGCGGAAACGCCCGTCCTCTCCGAGATCCACCCAGACTCCGATCGTCCGAAACGGCATATCGGCAAGCATGATGTTCGTGAACACACCGTCGGTTTGTTTGACGACGGCATCCTGAACATCCCTCCCGGAATCGTAAATGATCGAAGACGACTTGCCCTCGTGTTCACCAAACAACGAGTGCATTTCCCGATTCATATAGGTGATTTCTCCCGATTCCGTGAGAACCCATGCTGAAATGGGGAAATTTTCCAATAATTGATGCAGGGCGTCGATCTTTGCAGTCATTACCGGTTTTTCCCGGCCGACCTGAGATATTCGACGATGTCGTCGAGGCCGGCTCTATCGTGATATTTCAGCTCTACGCTCCCGCCTTCGCGATCGCCGTTGATCACGACGCGCGCGCCGATAAGGGACGTCAACTCCTGCTCGACCAAGCGGATTTCGTTTGTCTTGGCCGCGCCCTTGCGCTTTGTCCGCTTTGGCGCCGCTTGATCCGCATCTTGGGCGAGGCGCTCGGTCTCTCTGACGGACAAGCCGTCTTTGGCGATTTTTTCGGCAAGACGCGAGAGTTTGTCCCGATCCTTGATGGCGCCGAGGGCATTTGCGTGTCCCAGCGATAGTCTCCCGGTGCGGAGCAGCTCGACCACTTCGGGGGGGAGTCTCAGTGTACGCAAGGTATTGGCTATATGCGGGCGGCTCTTTCCGATGGCTTTTGACAACTCTTCCTGTGTCATCCCATATTTTGCCAGTATCGTTTTGAAGGCTGTCGCCTCCTCTACGGTATTCAGGTCTTCGCGCTGCATGTTTTCGATGATCGCAATCAGTGCGTTTTCTTCTTCACCAAACTCGCGTACGATGGCTGGTATCTCGCGCAAGCCCGCTTTGCGTGCGGCGCGCCAGCGGCGCTCCCCGGCTACGATCTCATAGCCGACGGCGGATTTGCGCAGGATGATAGGCTGGATGACGCCATAGGACTGAATCGAATCCGCCAACTCCTCGATGGCCTCCGGAGCAAAACTCTGTCTCGGCTGCATCGCGTTGGGTCTGATGTCATCGATATTGATATAAAATACGGAATCTGCGGACAAAGCGCCGTTTTCCAATGCTTTTTCGGGATTTTTACTTTGTTTTTTTGACGGCTTTGCGTCACTCTTTGCCGGTACAGGCGCTTCGATCTCTCCAAACAATGCGCCGAGTCCGCGGCCCAAGGCCTGTTTTTTTCCGGCCATCAGCGTGCCTTTCCCTCGTCTTCAAGAAATTCATCAGCAAATTCCCGGTATGCATCCGCGCCCTTGGAATGCGGATCATAGTGGGTGATCGGCAGTCCGAAGCCCGGAGCCTCGGCGAGTTTGACATTTCGCGGGATGACGGTCGAATAGACCTTGTTTTTGAAATATTTCTTGACCTCTTCGACGACCTGGATCGACAGATTTGTCCTGCCGTCAAACATGCTCAAGATGACGCCCTGCACTTCCAGCTCAGGATTGAGGTTTTGCCGGACGAGCTCGATCGTACTCATCAGCTGGCTGACGCCCTCCAATGCATAAAATTCGCACTGGATCGGGATGAGAACGCTGTCTACAGCGGTCAGGGAATTGATTGTAAGCAGTCCGAGAGAGGGCGGGCAATCGATAAAGATATAGTCGTAGTCCTCTTTGACCTTTTCAAGTGCGTCTTTGAGTCTGCGCTCGCGCCCTTCGAGTTCGACCAGCTCGATCTCTGCGCCGGCAAGTTCTACGCTCGCCGGAATGATCCAGAGTCCGGGTATGCCGGTGCTGATAATAGCAGATGCCGGATCCGCCTCTTCGATCAAAACGCTGTACAGCGTCTTTTCAAGAAATTTCTTCGAAATCCCAAGACCGCTTGTCGTATTCCCCTGCGGATCGATGTCCAGGATGAGGATGCGTTTGCCCTTCATCGCAAGACAAGCGGCAAGGTTTATATTCGTTGTGGTTTTGCCCACACCGCCTTTCTGGTTGAAGATCGCAATTGCTTTGCCCATGTTGATTCCTCCTGCTCTTTGGTTCATTATACGAGGTTTCCCGCGAAGGGGCAAGGTGTTTCACGTGAAACAATATTACATCGCCGAGTCAAAGTTGCAGTTCACACCCCGTCATTCGCCGACTTGATCCCCGTCATTCGCCGACTTGATCGGCGTCATTCGCCGACTTGATCGGCGAATCCAAGGTGATCATATCAGGATTCCCAGGGTTACGTTCGCCTACGGCTCACCGATTGCTTCGCAATCGCCCGGGAATGACATTGGGTGTGAACTGTAACAAGTCAAATGTTTCACGTGAAACAGTTCGCTCGGCGCAGCGAAGCGAAGCTCGAGCAAACGCCCCCATGTTTCACGTGAAACACGGGGGTGAAACTGCGCAGGGGCAGCGGCACCGGGCGGCGGCATAGGTGCGCATTGCGACGGTCCGTGAGATTTCATGCCGAAGCGAGCAAAGACTTTGGCTGGATTCCGGCTTCGCGGAGCGCAGCGGAGACGAAGCGGAATCCCCAAAGTCTGCGAGCAAGGCATAGAAATCTCCGGACAAGGAGCACAGCGCACCGGCGCCGCCGCCCGGTGCCGCCGCCCCTGCGCAGTTTCACCCCCATGGAATTATTTACCAGTTAAATTAAAGCGGCGCCTTGCGCGGTACTCCGTCGCGGCGCGGATAAGTCTTTGGCGTAGCCCGTTCCTTGCGGACAAGATAGAGCGCATGGGCGCGTCCCGGCAAGACGTCCGTGTTCTTCGCGACCTCAACCTCCGCGGACGCGCCGAGCAACTCCAGCGCAAGCCGGCTGCAGCGAATCTCTCCCTCCGCGCGGACCGTCTTGAAAAAAATCCCCGTCCCTCCCACGCGCACCAGAGGCATAGTATATTCCAAAGCGATAGGCAGGGCAGCGACCGCGCGGCAAAGCGCTATATCAAAACTCTCCCGGTATGCAAACTCCCGTCCGAGCGCCTCGGCGCGTGCATGCACCGCCGTGACGCCGGGGAGCCCCAGCTCCTCCGCCGCAAACGCGATGAAGTCCGTTCGCTTGCGCAGAGCATCCGCCAGGACAAAACGCTTTTCCGGAAATAGCAGGGCGAGCGGCAAACCCGGAAAACCCGCACCGGATCCGATGTCAATCAAATCGGTTGACATCGCAAGAGCCGGCAGAGAGGCGGGCGTTAGACTATCCAAAAGATGAAGCTCCGCAAATTCAACAGGATCTGTGATAGCCGTCAGATTGACATCCTTGTCCCGCTCGAGGACAAGCGCCATCAGCTGCATGAGAGCGTCCGCAAATGCCTCATCGCCCAAGCGCGGCGGCGCACCCGGAAAAGACGCAAACGCCGCGAGCCCCAGGCAAAGCCGCGCCCGCGCCTCCGCCATACGCACCTCGAAATCGCACTCACTCCAAAGACCGCGGTCGCTCATCGCGCCGCCTCAAATTTTAGCAAGTGAATCATCAATACAGAAATATCTGCCGGAGACACGCCGGAGATGCGGGCGGCCTGGCCAATCGTCACAGGGCGGATATGTGAAAGCTTATACACGGCTTCTGTGCGTAGTCCGTCAAGCGCCTCATAGTCCAGATCCGGAGGGATCTTACGGCCTTCCGCCTTTGCAAATTTTGCGATCTGTCTGTTTTGCTTTTCGATATAGCCTGCGTATTTGATTTCTATTACAGCCTGCTCGATGGCCTCTGCCGGCAATTCCGGATGCGTACCCATGATGCGGGCGAGATCATCATAGCTGACCTCGGGCCTGGCCAAGAGCTCCGCGAGAGTCAGCGAAGCGCCGCCGGCAGCTACCCGTGTTCCGCGCAGGCGCAGGATCTCGCCCTCGGCGGCGGCCCGCTTGACGCGCATCAGTTCCACGCGCTCCTTAGATGCCAGCCCGATTTCAAAACCCTTTTCCGTCAGCCTGAGATCTGCGTTGTCCTGCCTGAGCACCAGTCGAAACTCCGCGCGCGACGTCATGATGCGGTACGGCTCGTTCGTCCCCTTGGTCACAAGGTCATCGATGAGCACCCCGATATAGGCCTCGTCGCGCCTCAGCGTGAACGGCTGCCCGCCTTTGCAAAAGCGCGCGGCATTTACCCCCGCGACGAGTCCCTGCGCGGCTGCCTCCTCGTATCCCGAGGTCCCGTTGATCTGCCCCGCGCAGAAAAGCCCCTTGACCTGCTTGTGAGCCAATGTGGCCCCGAGCTCAAGCGGGTCTATGCATTCGTATTCTATGGAGTAGGCATACCGCGTGAACACCGCCCGCTCAAGCCCCGGGATCGTCCGGTAAAAAGCCTCCTGGATATCCTCGGGCAGGCTCGTACTCATGCCCTGTATATACACCTCGTCCGTCTCAAGCCCCTCAGGTTCCAAAAAAACCTGATGCTGCTCCCTGTCCGGAAAACGGGACACCTTGTCCTCGATAGAAAGACAGTACCTCGGACCAACTCCTGTTGTAAAACCTCCATAGGGCGCCGTCTTTGTAATATTGTCCGCGACAATGCGGTGCCCATCCGGATTTGTATTTGTCAGCCAGCATGGTATCTGCTCACGCGTGATATCTTCCGTACGGTTCAGATAGGAAAAGGGGAGCGGCGGCTCATCGCCCGTCTGCGCCGTCAGCTTCGAATAGTCAAGGCTGCGGCCCAGAGTCCGCGCCGGCGTTCCCGTCTTGAACCGGCGAAACCCGAAGCCCTGTGCCCGCATCGAAGCGGCAAGCAAAGTCGAAGCGGCAAACCCGCTCGGCCCGGATACTGAGGACCTGTCGCTGACAAAGACGCGGCTGTCCAAATATGTGCCGGTCGCCAGCACCACAGCCTTGCCGCTGCACAGCGTTCCTGACTTGAGACGGACGCCATAGATTTGTTTTTCGTCCATAAGGAGTTCGGCCGCCTCGCCTTGCCGCAGATGCAAATGCTCCTGCCGCTCCAGTGTTCTTTTCATTTCAAGATGATATCTTGCTTTGTCGGCCTGTGCGCGCGGAGACCAGACTGCCGGGCCTTTCGACCGGTTGAGCATGCGGCTCTGAATGAAGACTTTGTCTATGAGCGTGCCCATCTCACCGCCAAGCGCATCGATCTCCTTGACCAACTGCCCCTTGCCGGTGCCGCCGATGGACGGATTGCAAGGCATATGCGCGATAGAGTCAAGAGAGATTGTCAACAAAAGTGTTTGACAGCCGAGTCTGGCCGCCGCAAGCGCCGCCTCGCATCCGGCATGCCCCGCGCCCACGACGATCACGTCATAATGATTTGGTTCAAATATACCCGGAGCCTGCATCATTTTCCCACACAAAAACCGTCGAAGACACGGTTGATCACGTCGTCCGAAACTTCTTCGCCTATCATTTCTCCGAGAATACGGTAGGCTTCGCGCACGGTGACTTCCGCAAGTTCCGGAGGCTCGCCCGCTTCAAGAGCCGCGCAGCCTTCCCGGATTTCCGCCGCGGCATCTTCAAGCGCCGCCTTGTGCGCCTCCCTTGTCACGAGCAAGTATTGTTCGGAAGGCATCCGCCCCTCCGTCACAAGCCCCGTCAAAAGCTCTTCGATCAAAGACACCCCTGTGTCAGCAGCGTCTGCAGCGTCTGCTCCCGCCTCATCCGGCTCCGCCAATATCGTATGCACCAGCCCGATTGCAAACGGCGCAAGCGAAGACGCAGCCTCATCGGAAACTACCGGAGGCAAATCGTTTTTGTTCACCACGATGATCGTAGGCTTGGATCCATCCAAACTCCCCGCGATCCGCAGGTCTTCATCCCCCGCCGGCGCGGAGCCGTCAAGTACAAACAAACAAACGTCCGCCCGCGCATAGGCCTCCTTCGCCCGAAGTATCCCCGCCCGCTCGACGGCCCCGGCATCCTCCCGGATGCCGGCCGTGTCCGTCAAGGCCACGGCCGCGCCTCCAAGTTCCAGCCAGGTCTCCAGCGTATCCCGCGTCGTACCTGGTTCCGCCGCAACGATAGCCGCATCCGCACGCAAGAGCGCATTGTACAGGGAAGACTTCCCGACGTTCGGCTTGCCGATGATACAGGCGCGAAGTCCGTCCCGCAAGAGTTTCCCCCGGTCCGCCCCGTCTATCAGCCCATCCAAAATCCCGCTCGCTCGGCGCAAAAGCGCGTCTGTCATCCCGGGCTCACCATCTGTCATCCCGGGCTCGACCCGGGATCCATGAACATCAAACGCCTCCACTGCTGCCCCCCCGGCCTCACCGTCTGCCCCCCCGGGCTCGCCACGGGATCCATGAACATCAAACGCCTCCGGATAGTCGATCCGCGCCGCCATCTCCGCCAGCGCCGCCAGCAAATACTCCCTCGCCTCGCGAATCTTCCCCGACAGCTTCCCCTCAGCAAGCTCACGCGCCGCCCGGTACGCAAGCTCCGTCCGGCTGCCGATCAAGTCGATCACCGCGCCCGCCTGCACCAAATCCATACGCCCGTTCAAAAAAGCCCGCTTCGTGAATTCACCGGGTTCCGCGGGCGCGGCGCCCAGCGCATAGCAAGCCCTGAGTATCCGCCGCAAAGGAACAGGCCCTCCGTGGCACTGTATCTCCGCCACATCCTCGCCCGTATAGCTATGCGGCCCCCGCATCACCACGCAAAGCGCCTCGTCAATCGTTTCGTTTGACACAGGATCTACGATCCACCCGTGGCGCATCCTCCGCCCCTCAAACAAATCGCGGGCAGTGGATCTCTCCTCCGCTCCGCGCTTGTTATGACTCCGGCTATTTACAAACAACCCGGCAAGTATCTCTTCGGCCTTCTCCCCGCTCATGCGGATGATTCCTATGCCGCCCTCGCCGGGCGCCGTAGAAACGGCTGCGATTGTTCCTTCCATTATTCGCGGCTGATGATGACCCTGCGGTAGGGTTCCTCTCCTTCGCTGCGCGTCGTGACTCCGTCGATATGCTGCAGCGTCGAATGGATGACCTTGCGCTCATACGGATTCATCGGCTCGAGCCTCGCTTCGCGATTGGTGGCAAGCACGCGCTTCGCCAGCTTGATCCCCAGGCTTTCGAGCGTCTTTTCTCTGCGCGAGCGGTACCCCTCCACGTCGATGATGACCCTCTTGTATTCACCGCCGCCCTTGTTGGATACAAGGTTTGTCAGATACTGAAGCGCATCCAGCGTCTGTCCGCGCTTGCCGATGACGACGCGCGCATCTTCGCCCTTGACCTCGATATAGCTGCATTCATCGTTTTTCTGGCCTTCGACCGAGACGTCAAGACCCATCTTCCCGATGATCTCCGCCAGGAATTTTGGCGCCGCTCCGTCCGGATCGGGCACAAGGTTTTCAATCGTCTCAAAAGTCTCGGGTATCTTGGAAAGATCGATCTCGACTTCCTCTTCGCGGCGCCGATAATTGTCCCTGCCGCCACGGTCTCCGCCGCGATCCCTGCCGCCGCGATCCCCGCGGTCTCCGCGCCCGCCGCGATCACGCCCGTCTCTGTTGCCTGGCCGTGGCCCGCGGTCCCTTTGCTCAGGACGAGGCGCCCGTTCGCCGCCGCCGAATTCGGCAGATTGCCCCTGTCCTTGTCCCTGCGGTTTGTTCTTCTTGCGGAAATCGTGCGTCGCATGGCTATCCGTCTTCGCCGACTCACGGGCAATCGCCTCTGCCTGCGAAAGATCCTCCTCCGAGTCATCCGAAATCTTCTCGACCCGGACCTTCGCGAGTTTCTGGCCAAGCCCCAAAAATCCCTTGTTCGGCTCTTCGAGCACGGTGACCATTACCTGATCCTCCCGCACCCCAAGCTCATCGAGCGCCAGCCTCACGGCCTCGTCTACATCATTCCCGTATCTTTCTGAATATTCCATTGCAAAAACTCCTCCTTATATTAATCGAAATCGAAACCGAAACGCTATTATGATTTTTCCGGCGTCAGCCCTTTGGAAGCCTGATGTGCCGCATGCGCTTTTTTGCGCATATTCTTGAGCAGCCACGTCTGAATGACAGTGAACAAATTGCCAATGAACCAATATACAGCCAGCCCCGAAGGCATGCTGCGCGCCATGACGACGATGAATACCGGCATGAAGACGCGCATGACCTTCATCATCGGCTGCATCTGTGCCCCCATATCCGGGCTCCCGGCAGCGCCGGCCGTCGGCATTCCCGTCCCCATCATGCCCGTCATCGACATCGAGGCAAAGGTGGTGATCCCGGTGATGATCGGAAGTATCCACGAGTCCGGCTGCGAAAGATCGGGGATCCACAAAAAGCTCTCGTGCGACGCGATGATGAGGCTCGTCTTGTCTACATACATCCCCGGATTGCGAAGCAGATAAAACAGTCCCATCAGGATCGGCATCTGAATCACAAGCGGCAAACACCCCGACATAGGATTGTATTTTTCCTCTTTGTACAATTCCTGCATCTTCCGGCCGAGCTCTTCCCGGTTGCCGGCATATTTTTTCTGAATGGCCTGCATCTTAGGCTGGATATCCGCCATCTTCATCTGGCCCTTGATCTGGCTCGCATACAGCGGGAACAGGCAGCCTCTCACAATGAGCGTGAAGATGATGATCGCAATCCCATAGTCCCCGCAAAACCCATTGATCAAATTGAGCAAATGCCCCAGCGGCGTCGCGACGAAAGAAAAAAATGTGTATAGATTCAAATATTTGTCCTCCCTTTATGGCCTGCGTTATGGTACAGGATCGTAGCCGCCTTCATGGAACGGATGGCACCTGAGGATGCGAAGCGTGCCCAGCTTGAATCCCTTCAAAAATCCGTACCTCTGCACCGCCTCCAGAAAATAGGCCGAACACGTCGGGTAGTACCGGCACGAGGCCGGCAGCCACGGCGAAATGAAAATCTGATATCCTCTGATGATCCCTATGAGTACGTATTTCACCTGAGCAACCCGCTCTTCCCGAGCGTTTTCTTCATGGATGCCGTGACATCCGGACACTTCGCTTCCGTGATGGCCGCCCGCGCTACGAAAAGCACATCCACACCATCTTTGATTTCCGGGGCCAGCAGCCGATAACTCTCCTTCAGCAGACGCCTTGCGCGATTCCGAAAAACAGCTCCGCCCACCTTCTTGCTCGCCAGAAAAGCTTTTCTTCTGTAGGCGAGACCGTTCGGTACAGCGAACACGATCATATACTTGTCCGCTCCCTTCCGGCCTTTTCGGTAGAGCCGGTCAAAATCCTTCTTGTAACGAAGGACATCCGGCTGCATCGCCATCAGGCAGAAAGGCGCTTTCTGCCGCGGAGCCGTCTGCGCTTGATCACATTGCGCCCATTCGACGCCGACATGCGTTTGCGAAAACCATGTTCCTTGCTGCGTTGCCGTTTCTTCGGCTGATAAGTCATTTTCATGTCCGTACTTCTCCTGTTTCTATCTCAACGGTCGCTCACGTTTTCTGTGCCCGGCGTCTGAATTCCAAGCCGGTGATCCATGAGCGCACACAAGCCTATATATTTTACACGGGCGCCCATTCGCTGTCAAATCACTTTCCCGTCATCGATCCTGATCCATTTGACCGCCCCGAGCGCCGCAGCAGTCTTTTCGTCGAGCGCCGCCGCCGTGACGAAGATCTGATTTTCGCAAAAACGCTCAAGCAAACGCCCCTGCCGGCCTGCGTCAAGTTCGCTCATCACGTCGTCGAGCAAGAGGATCGCCTCTTCGCCTGTCTCGGTACGCACCAACTCCTTTTCCGCCAGTCTGAGCGCGACCGCCGCCGTCCTTTGCTGCCCCTGAGACCCAAAGGTGCGCAAATCCTTTCCGTCCACCAAGAGCGAGATATCGTCGCGGTGCGGTCCGGCCTCCGTCGACTTCAAAAAGAGATCGCGCTCGCGGCCGCGCCTAAGTGTTTCGGCAAAGGCCTCTTTCGCTTCCTCCGCCGCCAAAGCCCCGATACTTGGCCGGTAGCCGATCTCCATTTCCTCGCCCCCGTCCGTCAGGATAGTTCCCGCCTGTTTGGCCGCCAAAGCGAGCGCATCCGTATGGCGAAACCTCTCCTCCATCACCGCCGCTCCGGCCTCCGCCAGCTGCTCATCATACACGTCAAGCAAATCGGTTGACACATGATCGGCCTTCAAAAGCGCGTTTCGGTTTTTCAGCACCGCACGGTATTTTTTCAGTTTGTGATAGTACAGAGGACGAAGCAGGATGAGCCCCCGGTCCAAAAACCGCCGTCTCACCTCCGGCTCCCCCTTCACGATACGCAGATCTTCGGGAGAAAACACGACGGTATACACACCGCCCAAAATATCGGAAACCGACGGCATCTGTGCCCCGTTCACAAAATATGTATGCGGGCTTCCGCCGCCGGAGCGAAGCTCCACCGCTGTCCCGTATGGCCGCCCCTGCTTGACAAACATCCCCTTGACCGAGCAGGCGGACTCCCCGAGCCGGATCATCTCGCTCTCTTTTCGCGTCCGAAAAGACTTCCCGAGCGAAAGCAAATTGATAGCCTCTATGAGATTTGTCTTCCCCTGCGCATTTTGCCCGGTGATAATATTCGTTTTCTCATGAAAAACCGTAGCCTCCGACCGATAGTTTCGAAAGTCCTTCAGCTCGATCGTTTCAATAATCATACATCATGCACTGATCGTAGAAAGTCTCACCGGCAAGATCAGATATTCATACCGGTCCCCTCCGGCAGGCCGGATCAAACTTGGGCTGACGCCGGTATTGAAATTCATTTCAATCACATCGTCCTCCGCCGCTTTGAGGGCGTCTATCAAAAACTTTGCGTCAAAACCAATCTCCAAATCTTCGCCGGTCTTTTCGGCAGCAACGGTCTCCTGACCTTTTCCTTCAAGACCCCGCGATGACACCCTGACCACATCTTCTGCAATCGAAAGACGAACAAAGCTGTTTTTTCCGTCGCTTTTGATCATAGCCGCACGCTCAACAGCGCTTTGCAATTCATTTTTGTCGACCTTCAGCGCGATTCTGTTGTCCTTTGGTATCACATCCCTGTATTTAATGAATTCTCCCTGAAGCAAATTGATACGTATCGTCGTTCCCTCAGGATAAAGCCTTACCCAATTTTCACCTATTTCAAATACGACTTCCTCCTCGTCAGACCCGCCTACATCCGAAAGTATCTTTCCCGCTTCTCTCAAATTCTTTGCAGGAATGACGATCTTGAAATCTTCTCCCTCAAAAGCTTCTCTCTTTTCTCTTTTTACCGCGACCCTATACCCGTCAAGCGCTACGGTTGACAGCGCCCCTTCATTCATCTCAAACAAAACGCCTGTGATGATCCCTCTTGATTCATCCGTACTCGCCGAAAAACAAACCCCTTCTATCATATCCTGCAAGAGTCCTTTTTCGATTTTGATCTTTTTTCCTTCTTCTTCCGATTCAACTCTTGGAAATTCGCTTTCATCTTTTCCCTGAAGCTCATACTCCGATTTTTCGGTTTTGATACTGACCACATGCTTTTCATCCGTAGAAATCAAGATATCCCCGGAAGGAAGTTTGCGAACCAAATCCGTGAACAATCGCGCTGAGACGACGACCCCGCCGTATTCATTCACGATTGCATCAGCCGTCGTCGTGATTGCCAACTGAATATCGGTCGCCGACAAAACTATTTGCATATCCCCCGACGTTTTCAAAAGAATGCCTTTTGTGATTTCCATAGTTGATGTAGGAGACACTGCTTTCAAAACAACATTCAGCGCTTTGATGATGGTTTCTTGCTTTACGATTACTTTCATCGGGTGACAGCCTTTCTTTTTGATTCTTTCTTTTTGTTTTTGTTGTTAGCCTTATGGATATGTGGATAACTCTTGTGGATTATTGTAGTTTGAACTTCCAAACCAAATTTTCTCTTGGGATAACTCTATCTATTATTATTCTACCGATTGGGATAACCCCGTCAATACTCATTTTGTATCTTCTCCGTCAACTCCTCCACTATCGTTTCCAAATGCGAATTCGTCTTGATATCCTTCGCGATCTTCATACAGGCATGGTGCACAGTCGAATAATCTTTTTTAAAAAGCTCCGCTATTTTCGGATAAGATAAATCTGTGAGATCCCGGCATAGATACATCGCCACCTGCCTCGGCATAGATAGTGACCTCGACCGCTCAGCCGAATCGATATCCGCCACCGTGATACTGAAAGCATGGGCCACGACCTTCTTGATATCCTTTGCGGTTGGCCCGTTTCCGCTCATTTGCACCACATCTTTGAGCACCTGCTTGGCCAATGCTTTCGTAAAAGGCGCATCGGTAAATTTGGCAAAAGCAACGACGCGATTGAAAGCACTCTCAAGTTCGCGCACATTGGAGCGTATATTTTCCGAAATGAACGAAATGACTTCCGAGATCCCTTCATCATCCGTCACGCCGTCGAGCAAAGCTTTCTTTGTCAAAATAGCGACCTTGATTTCATATGAAGGAGGCAGGATATCTACAAGCAGTCCCGCAGCCAGCCGGCCTTTCAGCCGCTCATCCAAACCAAGGATGTCTTTCGGAGGACGGTCGCTCGTGAATACCATCTGCTTGCCCATCGAGTACAGCGTGTTGTAGGTATTGAAAACTTCTTCTACCGTCTTTTCTTTTTCGCTGATGAACTGGATATCGTCGATCAGCAGCACGTCGATATTGCGGTACTTCGCTTTGAAGGCATTCATCTTCTTGGAGATGCTCGCCATTACAAATTCTTCGGTGAAAGTCTCAGCCGAGACATAGAGCACTTTCAGATCCGGAAAATGCTCGAGGATATAGATACCGATCGCATTCATCAAATGCGTTTTCCCAAGCCCCGAGCCGCCGTAGATGAAGAGGGGACTGTAGGTTTTCCCCGGGGCCTTCGCTACTTCCTGCGCCGCGCCGGCCGCAAAGCGGCTGTTGTCGCCGACGATGAAATTGTCAAAAGTGTAGCGCGGATTGAAGATGTTTTCGTCGGACAGCTCCTCAGAAGGTTTGATCCGGATATTTTCTTTTTCTTTGGCCACCTCTTCCGGCAGCAAAAAAAGCGACCGGACTTTCATGTCAAAAGCATCCGTGGCGGCAGCGTCGATCACCCCCTGAAAGGACCGCTCAAGCTGCGCCTTCACAAAATCGGAATCGACGCCCAGCATCAATTCCCCCGTGGTCTTGTTAAAGCGCACAAAAGACAACCTTCCGTCGATCCAGGTATCATAGTCCGCCGTCTTCAGCCCCGATTCCAGAGCGGCAAGTGTATTTTTCCAAAGTTCCGATACAGTTGTCACAATTATCCCCAATCAAAATAGCGAGTACATCTATCATAGCCGTTTGCCCCCGCCGCCGCAAGCAAGAATCCGCGAAAAACTACGACAAAGTGAAAAAAAATTTATCCACAACCCAAAAAACTTACCCACAGGCCAAACATGGACAACAAATCAAGAAATTCCAACCCCCGCCCGATTTATCCAAAGTCATGTGTCCTTGTGTTATAATTCAAATATAAGGAAGAGGAAAAATAGAGGTAACTGATGAAACACACAGATTTTTTTCCGAAAGTATTGCAGGTTGTCCCTGGGGATGATTACAAAGTCTATGCATATATGAATGATGGCTCCGTGAGGTTTTATGATCCAAAGCCTCTCATTAAAAAGGGAACAGTGTTTGAACCGCTTTTGAATGAACAAATTTTTGTATCTGCATTGACGATCCTGAACGATACGGTGGCATGGGATATCAAGGGTGACCGCGATCCGTGCGAATGTATAGATGTTGATCCGTTCACAGTCTTTTCTTCCCCTGTAGCTACCGATCCTCTGGAACTGATCGCCGTTTAGAATCATATCTGCGCGGGCGGCATCACCAATTGAAAGGAGACAGTATTGTGGGCAAAATTATACATGATGAAATCGAAATCAATGGTTGCGTGCCTCAAGAGGTCATGGATCGCGTGCGTGCAAATTTGCAGGGTCGGCAAATCGACTTCTCTGATCTTCCTGAATTAACAGAGTGGCCAAAACAACCGACTGCGATCACAACTGACAAGATAAAGTCTCTGAACTACGAAAAAAACCGAAAAAAACTTTCCTTCCTTAGATAGGTCACAAAACTCCAAATCCAAAAAAATCCTCGGTCTCGGGGATTTTTGAAAAAGCATGCAGTATTTTTGTATATTTGCAGACTAATAATTAATGAGGGGCAAAAAACGTCAATAGAAGCGGCAAATACGTTTACAAAACGGGAGTCCCTGTTTCAAATGCCGCATGGCGGGGTATAGACATAAGGCAGAAAGAGTTTTATGTCGAAGAAGAAAAAGTCTTAGATGTAATATTTAATAACAGAAAGAGGGGCAAATCGTGAAGAGCAAGAGCAAGACAAGAGGAAAGCTAGTAGCCGTGATACTAATGGCGCTAATGGTAGTGACCACCCTGGTCCCGACCATGGCAATGGCAGAATCTTCCGGGGGGGGGGGCATCTCTTAGCCTAACAGACGAAACCAACGTCATCCCGCAAGGTGACGAAGACCCTGTCATTCCGGGCGAAACTGTTGTCATCCCGGGCGAGACAGATGTCATCCCGGGCGACCCCTCTGTCATCCCGGGCGCCGACCCGGGATCCACAGAAGCCCCCACAGCCGAGCCCGTCATCCCGACCGACCCCAATGTCATCCCGGCCGAGACCGATGTCATCCCGGGCGACCCCACTGTCATCCCGGGCGCCGACCCGGGATCCACAGAAGACCCCATCGGCGAGCCCGTCACCCCGGGCGCCGACCCGGAACCCACAGCGCAAGAAGACCCCCCGATCGTGGTACAAGAATCCGGCGACCTGACGGTATCGGCTTCGGTGGCTCCGACGAGCATGCAGACTTATATTGACATCGCGCATGGCAATTTGTCGCCGCCGCAGTTGACGGTTTCTTTGCCCATCACGGTGGGTCCAAACAGTCTGGTCAGTCCCAAGATTGTCCTGCCGCTCGACTTTATTCCGGATAACAGCACTGCTGAGTATCAGTACTTCACAGACCCCGGAACGGTTGCTTCCGGAACGCTTGGCAAGCCTTTCTTTACTTTTGACGCAAGCGGTCAGCCTGCACACGCGTGGATTTCAGGCTACAATGTCGTTGACTCCGGGTTCGGCTACGACAATCTTGAAATACGGCTTGACGGCAACAAGATGAACAGCGGCGATTTCCAGACCATCAGTGTTTTGTTTGACTTCAATGATGACTATCTGTCCAAGGTTCCGGCAAATACGCGGATGTGGACGGTACACCCGCAAGCCGTAGTGGACGGCACCGTCACGGGCAGTGTCGATGCGGCGACAGGGCCGCAGGTCAAGGGAGCGTCAAAGGCAGTATTTGGCGGCGCCAGCACCATTTATCGTGACCCGGCCAATTCCATTTATATGTCCGGTCCAATCACGGCAAGGGCCCGGCTGCAAAGCAATGCACCTTATCAAAACACCTTTGACGATAGCAATGACAATATCGTATATATTGAAGTTCCCACAGGGTCAACGATTGGTACTCCGTGGCTCAATTACTTTAAAGACGGTGGCCCAGTCGCAAGCACGAACCATCCCGGATACACTCGTTACTATCGTTATATACACGCTGACAACTACACTGCCGCTGACGGTACTAAAGACTGGACATATTGGCAGTATGGCGGCAACGTCGACCAGAATTTTTTCCAGGTTGACTCTACATTTACACCGCCTACCATGGCGGATGGCACAGCCTTTAATTTCTATATTGGCGCAGAGGTAAAACGTGTAAACTCCGGTGTAATAAAGGATGAGTGGTCTCTTGCGTACACGAAAACGGCAGAGCCAGCATTTAATCTGTACCTTATTGCTCACCACGGCGGTACAGGAAGCGGACAATCCATTGCGAACACCGCAGACGGTTCAGTTGGTACGTATTACATGTATGCAGGAATGTACGGGTATATATCAAATAATTCGATAAAAAATGCAGGAAGCGGACCCATCAACAACGTTAAAATGGTGCTTTACCAAGCCAGCGATAACTCATCAAAAGTAAACTTCAACAATATCGTGGTTTATGGTGACCGCCGAGATGATAGTGTGGACTTTACGCGCTACAAGGCCGAGGTTGTCGTGAAAAACGCTTTGACAAGTGTGACCAGCACTGTAGCGGCGGGGCAGTCACCTGCAACCGGAGACCCCGATTTCACCCTTACCCTGCCAACCTTGAACGCAAATGAATATTTCGACCAGGTCATAGTCACACCTATGGGGACGAACGGCGCAACGAACGGCGTGCTCACCCACCACAATTCACTTAGTATTGGCTATCGGATAAAATCATGGACCGGGCAAAAATGGCCTGACGGCACCACAAATGTGCCTGACTATTCTGCCATACCGATGGAGTGGAAACTCTATTACGATGATGCAAGTGCTGCCGCGCAGGTATTTCAAGGTAACTCCTGTAATTCCTATTACGTAAAAAATACGGCGGTTAATGCCAAGGCTTCATTTGTTTCATCGACAGCAGGAGCCGCACTTCCGGGCACGAATGTCGGCTATCAGATATTGGGCTACAACGACGAGGTTCATGCACTGTCAGACTGGAATGACCCGCGTATCGCGGTGCGCGTTCCAAAGGAAATGACACTTGTGGGCGTGGGCGGTACGCATACGATTACCGGTCTGACCGGTGCACTGCTGACTGCGCAGATGACATCACGCCTTATCGGTAGCGACGGTTCCTACAACTATTATGAGTTCACGATGGCTTCGGGTGAGACCTTCTCCGCGCCACGCGCTGCGGCAAGCACGGCGGTGTTTTCTGTGCCTATCCAATTTGCAGTTGCTCCTACCGCGTCAGCAACAAAGACCTATGCTGCTCCCTATGTGGTAATCAGCCAAGGTGACGCGGCGAACTTCCTGTATGTGCCCAATGCAATGAACAATCTCTCGGTTGGCGTTGCAGCAAACTATGGGTTTGGTTCCGGTGAGAACTACTACGCCTACGGCATAGCAGGTTCAAACGCTCTGACCGTCCTTTCAAAGGGCAATGCCTCATCAAAGACAGAGGTAAGGAGTGCGGCGACAGGAAATGTATGGGCAAGTCAGGCAACCGTGCCTGCCGAGAAGAACACGACCGTGGAAATTGCCGTTACCATCCAAAATAGCGGCAATACGACCTTGTCGGCGCTGAAACTCTATGAACTGCTGCCTTTTAACGGCGACACGCCCGGCTCTTTCGGCGATGTGGAACTTCTGTCGGTCAGCGCTGCAAGTGGTACGCAGCCTACCGTGTACTATACGGATACCGCCTATGCTTCGCTTCCCAAATACGGGACACACGGCGGCACTACGGTCGACCTGCAGGATGGCGCTTTCACAGGCGGTTATGGCTGGTCGACGACCAAGCCGGGTACTCCGACCGCAACCTATGTGGACTTCGGAACAAGGACGCTGGCTCCGGGCGCAAGCATTCAGATGATACTGACCTTCAAGATTCCAAACGCGGCAGGCAATGCGATTGTTAAAAACCAGTTTGCCTATTCTGCTGTGGATGGCTCGACTTCGTCAACCATCAAACTGAACTCAGACCTTATTACGATGACGACTGAGGCGATTGCCATCACTTACGAGGGCAATGAGCCGACTACTACCGCCGGAACGGATGTGGCCGGGGGTATTCCTGCGGCTCAGAACGGCACGCAGGGGGTCACTCAGAACTTCACGATTCCGTCTGATATACCTACGCTTCGCGGTCATACCTTTGCGAATTGGTCGACCACCCCGACGGGTTCCGGTACGAACTATGCGCCCGGTGATACTGTCCCCGCGCCTACAAGCGGCACGACTGTGCTCTATGCACGCTGGACGGAGAACGATAATTATACGGTGACCTATGATACGAACGGTGCGACATCCATTTCAGATAAGACCAGTGTTTCCTGGACGGGCGCAGGACTGCTTCCTGCCTCGAATCCGACGAAGGATGGCTACACCTTCGTACAGTGGAATATGCTGGGCGGCACCGGAAAGACCAATGTGGGCGCTGCTGATACATACAAATCCCTCGTCAGCGATGGAACGGAGCCTGCTTCCATCACGCTTCAGGCGCAGTGGGCGGGGAAGGACGTTGCGGTGTCCTACTATTACAACGGCGCAGATAACACCACGCCCTACACGAACCAAAACGCTGCCAGCGACCCTGCGAGTTTGGATGTAAGCGGCACCTATGGCGGCACGCTCGCCAATACGCCTGCTCCTGTGCCTACGCGCGACGGCTATACCTTTGGCGGCTGGTTCCCGGCCCCGCCTAACGCCGACAGCCAGTGGTATTTTGGCCCAGGCGGCACTGCGCTCACCATGACGGCTGGCGTAGAAAACGCGGCGACCTCACCGACCCTGAAACTCTATGCCAAATGGACGCTGGAGACTTACAACATCAGTTATAACTTGGGCGGCGGCTCGGTGTCTGCGGCGAATCCGGCAACCTACACGGTATTGAGCACCCCGGTTACCATCAATGCGCCGACCAAGGACGGCTATGACTTCGCCGGATGGACGGTGGAATATGCCAATTCGGCTATCACTAATGTGGACACTGCGGACGAGAATTACTCCGCCGTGCCGAAGTACTACACCGGCACCACGCTGACAACGGGCAATATCGCGCTGACAGCGCACTGGTCGCCGACGAATTACAGTATCAGTTATAATTTGGGCGGCGGCTCGGTATCTGCGGCGAATCCGGCAAACTATACGGTAGAGAGCCCGTTCCCGATTGACATCTCAAATGCGCCGACCAGGCCCGGCTATGACTTCGGCGGCTGGACGGTGGACTATGCCAATCCGGCTATTACCGATGTGACCACTGCGGTCATGAGTTACTCCGTGCTGCAGTACTACACCGGAAGCACGCCGACGACGGGCAATATCACGCTGACGGCGAATTGGTCGGAGCGCACGGACTACAAGGTGGAATACGACACGCAGGGCGGTCAGCCTCCTACCATAACAGAAAAAACAGGGGTGAAGTTTGCAGATGACGCACTTCTTCCGTCGGATACAATGACCCGAGAGGGATATACATTTGAAGGATGGTATACGCAAGCTAACGGCGCTGGCACAAAGGTCGAAAGCACGACTGCTTATTCAACTCTCGTGGCAAATGACAATGTTCTAAGCGTGAAACTCTACGCCGATTGGGCGCCAAGAACAGTAGATATTAAATATTATTCAGGCGACGGATCGAATAATGGTCCCGGATCGGAAATTCCTAATACTTCTGATAGTACGAAGAAATTTGCAGAGATAGCGACGCTTCCAACACCACCGACATTGACAGGCGCTACATTTATCGGATGGGACACAAGCCCAGCTGGATATAATCCTTTGACTATAATCACAGCACCGACCCTTGCAGTAACGACAGCAAGCGGCGTAGTGGACTACTCTCCGAAGACTGCTGCCGGCAACGCCACCTTGAATCTCTATGCCAAGTGGGCAGCGCGCAGTGTGGATGTGACCTATAATACGAATGGCGGCACAGGCCTTGCAGGTGAGACCCTTTCAGGCACCTATGGCGGCAAGCTTTCCCCAGCGCCTACCACTCAACCCGGCAAGACTGGCTACACCTTCGAAGGCTGGTACTTTGGCAGTTCACTGGCCACTTATCAAGAATTCAAATTTGGCACAACTACGCTTGACACCACGCATGGCGTAAGTGATTTCGCCGGCGCTCCTGCGGCAGGCAACGCGACCTTGACCCTCTACGCCAAGTGGACAGCGAACACCGGTATCACACTGAACTTCAATGCGAACGGCGGCGTGGCCGGCACGACTCAGACAAAACCTGTGACCTATGACGCAGCAGTAGGAAAACTGCCTGGCACGGGCTCGGGCGCACCGACGCGCACCGGCTATACTTTTGAAGGCTGGTCAACCTCGCGCGGTGCATCGAATACAGTGAACTTCACCTCGTCATACATCGTGGACTTCACTTCATCCAAGACCGTGTATGCAGTGTGGGAAATCAAGACCTATACCGTGACCTACATAGGCAACGGTCATACGTCGGGCGTAGCGCCTGCTGTTACTACTCATGGCCACGGCTCAAATGCCACGGTCAAGACACAGGAGACCCTGGTAAGAGACAGCCATAGTTTCAGCGGCTGGAACACAGCGGCAGACGGCAGCGGCAGCGCCTATGCAGCGGGCAGCGCTATCAGCAATATCACGGGCAACCAGACGCTGTACGCACAGTGGACTTACAATACGCCGCCGACAGATCCGCCTGACGATCCCGACGATCCCGACGATCCGCCGCGCCGTCCTGAGGATCCGGACGATCCCCCGGTAGATCCGCCAGAACCTCCTGTAGTGCCGCCGGCAGATCCTCCTGCGCCGCCTACGACAGAGACAGAGATCCGTCCGAGCGAAGATACCCCTGCACCGGCAGAGCCTGTAGCCGCTCCGGCAGCCACAGAAGGATTCAGCGAAGGCGACCAGGTGAAACT
>JAISJT010000131.1 GCA_031261395.1 Eubacteriales Family XIII. Incertae Sedis bacterium | reverse complement strand
GAGAGCGAGGCGGAGGCGGAGGCGGAAGAAGAGGGCGCGGTGCTCACGCTGTCGGCATTTTTGGAGAAAATCGCGCTGATGAGCGACATCGACAATCATGACCGCGGCGCGGATGCGGTTGTCTGCATGACGATGCACAGCGCGAAGGGTCTCGAATTTCCGGTCGTCTTTTTGCCCGGCATGGAGGAGGGGTTGTTCCCCTCGTTGCGGGCGTCGGAGAAGGAAGACGGTATCGAAGAAGAACGGCGGCTTTGCTATGTCGGTATGACCCGGGCAATGGACAAGCTCTACCTGCTGAGAGCCAGACAGCGTATGCTTTACGGCAAGCGAAATCACACGCTCGAGTCGAGATTTCTTGCGGAGATCGACAAGTCTGTGCTGGACGAGGCCGGCGACAAGCCGGGTGAAGATCTTTCCGGCTATGTACATGGTGATCTGTCCGGTGGTTGGGGAGAGGCAAGGCCAGCCTTCGGGCCGGGTGGCCGGCGGACGGTTGACTTGTTCCGTGAAGCTCAGGCGGAGGTGCATACGAAGGCCCGGCCGACGCTCCCGAATGTCGCAGCCGGAGACCGCGTCCGCCACGCCAAGTTCGGTCCGGGTCTCGTAATAGAAGTAACAAAAGGCGTCGCAACCGTGATGTTCGACGAAGCAGGCCGAAAAAAACTGGCGCTTGATGTAGCTCCGCTGGAGAAGATAGGCTGATGGGCGCCGATAGAGAAGTTGGTGAAAAAGGCGTTTTGTTCGAGTTGACCGCTGTCATTCGCCGGCTTGACCGGCGAATCCATGACGATGACCACCATGGATTCGCCGGTCAAGCCGGCGAATGACGGGACGGTTAAGTCGGCGAATGACGGGACGATCAAGTCGGCGAATGACGGTGGATGGCCGGAATCAGATAGCAACAATGTGGCGGAGATGCGGAACAATATGATAGGATGGTCAGGACGGGATGGGTAGCGCGGTGCAGCATGAAAAACAGAAATTATTGACGGAGCGGCTCAAGGGGGCGGCGCGTGCTTATTACGACGAGGACGCGGAGGTCATGAGCAATCTTGAGTACGACCGGCTGTACGATGAATTGGCCGCGCTCGAGGCGGAGAGCGGCGTCGTCTTTGCGGGCAGTCCGACGCAGCGCGTTGGCTATGAGGTGAGTTCCGCGCTGGCCAAACGGACGCACGCCTCTCCGATGCTCTCGTTGAACAAAACGAAGGAAATCAGCGAACTCGAAGATTGGCTCGGGGACCGCGCGGGTTTGCTTTCCTACAAACTTGACGGTCTGACCATCGCACTGACTTATGAAGGCGGAATGCTGCAAACGGCTGTCACGCGCGGCAACGGGCTGGTCGGAGAAGTGGTGACGAACAATGCGCGGACCTTTGTCAACCTGCCGGCGCGTATCCCGTTCACGGGAACCCTCACGCTGCGTGGGGAAGCGGTGATTCGGTATGATGATTTCGAGAAAATCAACCACGAAATAGAGGATGTGGACGCGCGCTACAAAAATCCGCGAAACTTAGTCAGCGGCAGCGTACGACAATTAGACAGCGCCGTGACGGCCAAACGGCACGTCCGCTTCTACGCTTTCGCACTGGCCCGCGCGGAAGGTGCGAGCGCGCCGGCCTTCGCTACGCGCACCGAGCAGATGGATTTTTTGGGCGCGCAGGGGTTTGAGGCCGTTGCGCATGAATGGATCCCGGGTCAAGCCCGGGATGACAATGGTGGTCAAGCCCGGGATGACAATGGTGGTCAAGCCCGGGATGACAATGGTGGTCAACCGAGGGTGACTATGGATTCGCCGATCAAGTCGGCGAATGACGGGGCATCCTGTCTTGCCCTGGCGGTGGAGCGGTTTTCGGCTTCGGCGCGGGAGCCGGGATTCGGGCTTCCTGTGGACGGGCTTGTGCTTGGCTTTGACGACTTGGCCTATGCCGCCTCTCTCGGCGCTACCTCCAAATTTCCGCGGGACTCGATTGCGTTCAAGTGGCAGGACGAGGAAGCCGAGACGGAATTGCTTGGGATTGAGTGGAGCGCTTCGCGTACGGGTCTTATCAACCCCATCGCGATTTTCGCCCCGGTCGAACTTGAGGGCACGACGGTCTCACGTGCCAGCGTTCACAACGTCAGCATTCTCGAAGAACTGGCGCTCGGTACGGGCGACCATATCAAGGTCTACAAGGCCAATATGATCATCCCGCAGATCGCGGAAAACCTGACGCGCAGCGGCACGGAGCGGCCGCCGGACAACTGTCCGGTCTGCGGCGCGGTGACGGAGCTCCGGGACGTGGATGGGGTCCGGACACTCCACTGCACGAATGCGGACTGCCCCGCGCGCCGCATCAAGGCTTTCGCGCATTTCGTCGGCCGCCCCGCGCTGAACATCGAAGGCCTGTCCGAGCAGTCGCTCGAAAAATTCATCGCGGCCGGACTCTTGCACGAACTCGCGGATATCTTTCAATTGAAGAATCATAGAGAGACAATCGTCACGATGGAAGGCTTCGGCGAGAAATCCTTTGAGAACTTGGTGGCCGCCATCGACGCGGCGGCGGCGCGCGCGACAGCAGACCGCGCCCTCGTCTCGCTGGGTATTCCCGAAATCGGCTCCGCCACGGCAAAGGCCATCGCGCGCGCGCTCGGGCATGACTGGGATCGGATAGCCGGCGCGGACCTGGAAACGCTGTCCGCTACCCCCGGCGTGGGCTCGGTGATTGCGGATTTGTACGTAAGATGGTTTGACGACCCGAAAAACCGAAGCGCGGCGGAGGATTTGGCGGCCGCCTTAGACTTGCGCGCACAGGTTCCGGTAGCAGGAACAGCACAGCCGGGCGCCGACCCGCTCGCGGGGTTGACTTTCGTCATCACCGGTTCGCTTGAAAACTACGCCAACCGCGACGCCCTGAAAGACCGCATCGAAGAACTTGGCGGCAAGACAGCCGGCTCTGTCTCCTCCAAGACCGACTACCTCATCAACAACGATTCGATGTCGCAGTCCTCGAAAAACAAGACGGCGAAATCGCTTGGCGTGAAGATCATCACAGAAGCGGAGTTTGAGGCATTATGAATATCATCAGCGTCAAAATTGAAACGACCTATATCTCCATCAGCCAGGAACGGCGCGAAAAGAATCTTTGTACCGTCCTCGTGTCGCACCGCGTCTACCTGCCCGGGGCGCTCATCGGTGAAAAGGGAAGAGCGCGTCCGGACGGTTTTGCGAAGATACTTCACGAAGCCCTGAAGGAAGGCGCCATCCCCGGCAAGGATCTCGCGCTCTATCTCGGCGCAAAGACCGCTTTTTTCAGGCCCTATGCACACGGGCAGGGTATCGATGAGGCGGCGAAAAAAAAGCGTCAGCAGGGCGAAGAGGACCGGTTGTTTGAAAATCTGGATGAGCGGCCGCTGACGGCGCGTTATGATTTTGGGAACGAGCGCCCCGGCCTTGCTTCCGGAGCGATCATCGCCTCAGAGGAATCTTTTGTAAGGACTCTGATCCAGGAACTGAAAACCTATGGCTATACCGTAGTTTTGGTATCGAGTTCCCTGATTGCCTATGCGGAAGCGCTGCGTCCGATCGTAGTCGGCGCCGGCCGCGTCATCGCCGTCGATGCCGACAAGTCGGGATTGAAGGCCGTGTGCTTTGAGAACGGAGAGCCGACGGCGCTTGCGGGAAAAGACTATACGGAGTCTCCTGCGGACGCCCTGACGATCGCCGGAGCAGTCCCGCTGATGGTTGACCTCACGGGCGACGAAACCAAAATTTTGATCACGGGTTTTCTCTCGGCAGATCAAGGTTTGACCGACGCCCTGGACGCCCTGCCCGGCGTTACGTATTGCAGGCCCCTCTCTTTTGAACTAAAGGGCGCGAAGAAAACCATCGCTTTCCGTGACCGGCTAAAGGGACGGGAGGCTCTGCTCCCCGGCGTCTTTTCGGCGATAGGCGCCGATCCGAGGAGCCCTCATCTGCCGGACTTGATCCGCAAAGAGGCCAAAGAAGGACGCCGCCGAAACACGGGACTGATCGCGCTTTGCGTCGTCACCCTTTTCATCGCGGCGATCGCCTGTGCGGTGCCCGCGCTCAACCTTTTCATGGCGCAGCGCACGCTTGATGAAAACAAGGCCATATTCCTGAATGAAGGCAATGCGGCGGCGGGGGAAAAGTTGGCTGACCGGCGCGAGCTGACCATGACGCTTTCGGAACTCGGGGCCGGCCAAAGCCTCTTGCCGAAAGAAACTGTTTCCTACGCCTCCGTGATCGAGGAACTCAAGATCGGCCTGCTGATGGACGCCGATATCGAACAAATCAATTTCAACAACGGATCGGGAGCCTTGATCGATTTCACGCTGAAAGATGAAAAAGAAATAGAAAATTTTGATGAAATGAAGGCCATCATCGCGACTCAGGGACGCATGGAAATCATCGAACCGGCCCAAAGGGAAGAGACCACAGCAGACAAAAAAACGATAACGCATATTCAGATAAGGGTGCTCGCAGGAAATGAATTACGATAAGAAAACGATACGAGTCTTCATTGTGATCGCTGTCCTGTGCGCGGCTGCGTTGATCTTTCTCTACGGAATGGCCCCGGATTTTCGCGAAAAGACCGATCTTGCCATCTCCGAAAACGCCATGCTGGAGCGTGACATCGCCGAGATCGAAACGGAGACGAAAGACCCCGGAAAGATCGATCGCGAAATCGAAGAGCTTCATGCAAATATTGATGCCTATGCCGAGGGGCGGGATGTCACGGCGGAAAATATACAGGAAGCGCTGAACGCTCTTTGCGGCGATGCGGGCGTGACCGCCACCGGGATCTCGCCCGGAGAAGCAGGCGCCCTTCTGGCAGCGGGAACGTATGCGCCCGCGCTGATGCGCACCACCGCGACAATCGTGTTTTACGGTGAAGAGGGCGCCGGATATGCCTTGATGCAGGCGATCGAGAACAGCGCGGACGGAGACTTCGAAATCAGTTCATTTGCCTATCAAAAGGACGAGGAGACCGAACAGGCAGGGGTGGGCGACTGGACGATCACCGTAGCGCTTTACTATTATGAGGCGGCTTCGAATGCATAATATGCGCAATGTATTGCTCACCATAGCCTACGACGGCTCGGGCTTTCGCGGTTGGCAAAGGCAGCCGGATACCCGCACGGTGCAAGGTGTGCTCGAAGAAGCGCTCGCGCGCGTGACGGGGCAGGATATCACCATAGCCGGGACTTCGCGAACCGATGCGGGCGTTCATGCCATGGGACAGCGGGCGACCCTGCGCGGTGACTTCGGCATACCGACAGACCGTATCGCCATCGCCGTGAACGATCTGACGGAAGATGTGAAGATCCTGCACGCCGAAGACCGCCCCGAACGCTTCCACGCCCGCTTCGATGCTACGGGCAAGACTTATATATATCGCATGACGGCCATAGAGGACGTGGCCGAGAAAGCGCAGGCAGCGCGAATATTCTTGCGGAAGTACCGTTATTTATTGAAAGAAAAGCCAAATACGGATAAGATGTATGAAGCGGCGAAGGCCATCGAGGGTATGCACGACTTCGCGTCCTTCCGTTCGGCGGGCGGCGCGGAGGTGAAATCGACGGTGCGCACGGTGCGCCGCATCCTCGTGACGCAGACGGCGGCAGAAGGGCCGGGCGGCGCGCGGCTTTCGGAGGTGGCCATCGAGGTCACGGGCGACGGCTTTCTCTACAACATGGTGCGCATCATCGCGGGCACGATGCTTGAGGCGGGCCTTGGGCGCAGGGATCCGGCCGGGATCGCAGACGCGATAGAGGCGAGGGACCGGTCGCGGACCGGACACACGGCACCCGCAAGCGGGTTGTATTTAAAGGAAGTGTATTTTGACAACGACCGAGACTACCGAGACGAATGAGATGAACCTGCCGGAGGCCGCGAACACCGCAGCCGCCCTGCGCGCTTTTGTGGATGCGGCGGCGGTCTATACCTACGTCGTTGACTTCGAGACGGACGAGATCCTCATGGTCAATGATTATTATGCAAAAAACATCGGCGTTGAGTCGAGCCGCATGGAGGGGCGCAAATGCTGGGAGTTTGTCTCGGGCGAGGGGCGCTGCGAATTTTGCCCGAGGGATTTTGATCTCGACGGCAACGGCACCTTCGATCCGGGCCCGTTCACGACCGAGGCCTTCAATCCGACGCTTGGCATTTGGGGCAAGTGGACGTGGCAGGGCATCACGTGGATCGACGGGCGGATGGCGCACATCGTCACCGTCGTGGATATTTCCGGCGAGAAAATGCTGCGCGAGGAATTGTCGCGGCTGGCCTATTTCGACCGGCGCATGAACATCCCAAACCGCGCGCGCATCGAAAAAGACATCAGTGACCGCCCGTCGGGAAACTATTGCCTCATCGCCTTCGACTATATTTCACTGCGCTACATCAACGACGCCTACGGGCGGACGCTGGTCAACGCGCTGCTCGATGCGGTGATCGCATGGATCCGCAGTTTCGATTTGCAGAGTTATGAGATCTACCGGGTGGACAGCGACGAGTTTTGTTTGCTCTTTGACAATGCGGATATGATGAGCGCGAGCGGTCTGGCCGACCGGCTTCACGAGCGGTTTCAGGAACCGTGGGAGATCCATATGGGCGGCGAGACGACGTCGATCTCCTGCCGCATCGCGGCGTGCGTCATCGACGGGCGCATCGGATTCAGCGGCCCTGAGGATCTGCTTTCCATCGTCGAGCGCACATTGGTGATCTCAAAGGAGACACAGAGCGTCGCGGTGTACGACCGCAGCATGGACACGATCATCAAGCGCGACCTCGCGATCGAAGTCAGCCTGAAAAACTGCGTCCACGAAGGCATGGTCGGATTTGACGTCTACTTCCAGCCCATCGTCGATCCGTATCTCGAAAAATGGGTCGGGCTCGAGGCGCTGTGCCGCTGGGACAGCCCGGAATTTGGCCGCATCCCGCCGCTGGTCTTCATCCACATCGCCGAACAGATCGGCGTCATCAACAAGCTCGGCTACTGGGTGCTCGACACCGCGATCAGCATTTGCGCGGAGCTCGGCCTCGATCAGCACGAAGAATTTTTCCTCGACGTCAACCTCTCGCCTTCACAGATGAGCGACGAGACGCTGATCAACAAAGTCCTGCTCTCGCTGCAAAAGCACAAATTCCCGGCGCGCTGCCTCTCCCTCGAAGTGACCGAGAGCCAGAACATCGAGGACGCCGGCTATACACACACGACGATCGAACGCCTCAAATCGCTCGAGATCAAAGTCGCCCTCGACGACTTCGGCACGGGCTACTCAAATTTCAACAATCTGCGCAACCTGCCCGTCCGCATCCTGAAGACGGAAAAGCAGTTCATCGACAATATCGTGACGGATGATTATCAGAAATTCCTGTCAAAGGTTTTGGTTGACCTCGCCCACGAGGCGGATATGAAGCTGATCGCGGAAGGCGTCGAGACGCCCGAGCAGATGCGCGAGCTGCTCATCAACAAGACCGACTATTTCCAGGGCTACCTGTTCGCGAAGCCGCTGACGGAGAGCCAGCTCTCAGAAAGCGCGATCCGTTTCGCGGAGAAAGACCCGATGTTTGCCGAGGTAAAAGCGGAGATTGGCATCGATGCTTGATTTTTCAAATAATAATAATGCACTACACGAACTCTTTCGGGAATGCGGGATAGTACTCTTCGATTCGGCCATGGGCACGTCGCTGATTTCTTTGGATCTCCCGGCCCGTGTCAGATCCGAAGCGGTGAATGCTCTGGACCCGGAGGCGGTGAAGACCATACACCGGGCAAATATCGCAGCGGGTGCGGACGTCATCACGACCAATACGTTCGGGATCAGTTCTGTGCTTGCCGGCGAGGCGCGCGGCGGCGACTTCGCGGGCGGACTGGAGTTGCTCAGAGCGGGTGTGGCATGTGCGCGGTCGGCTGCGGAAGGGTCATCCGGCGGCCATATCAAGGTAGCGCTCGACATCGGCCCGACCGGGCGAATCGTCGAACTGTCCGACGACCTCACGCACGAAGAAGCGATTCGCGTATTTGCAGCTCAGGCCGAAGCGGGTGAGGCCGCCGGCGCCGATCTCATCCTGATCGAGACGATGACGGATTTGGCAGAGTTAGAGGATGCGCTGACCGCGGCCAAGGCGGCCTGTGCCTTGCCGGCGCTTTGCACGATGACCTTTGAGGAAAGCGGGCGTTCGTTCATGGGCGCGGATCCGGTCTCGTTTGCCCGGGCGGCGGAAGCGCTCGGCGCAGCGGCGGTCGGCGTCAACTGTACTCTCGCGCCGAAAGAAATCGCCGGGATCGTCCGTGCGATCGCGGGAGAGGCGAGCCTGCCGGTCATCGTCCAGCCCAATGCAGGCAGGCCCGTGATGATAGGCGGGAAGCAGATCTTTGAGATGGATCCTTCCGTCTTCGCGGCGGATGCTGCCGCGCTTGCAGATGCGGGCGCCGCGCTGATCGGCGGATGCTGCGGCACGACGCCGGAGATGATAGCCTTGCTGAGTGATATCCTGACGGAGGGCGGAAAGCGAAAGAAACGGAGACCGCAATGAGCGAATATACAGCAAAACCACTTCAGAGCGAACGCCCCTCGTGGGATGAATACTTCATGGGTATAGCCCGGCTCACTTCGGAGCGGTCTACCTGCCTGAGGCGAAAGGTCGGGGCGGTGATCGTACAGGACAAGCGCATCGTCGCCACCGGATACAACGGCGCCCCGCGCGGCATACCGCACTGCGCCGAGCGCGGCGGCTGCCTGCGCGAAGAGCTTGGCGTCCCCTCCGGCGAGCGTCACGAACTCTGCCGCGCCCTGCACGCCGAACAAAACGCAATCATCCAGGCCGCGACCTCCGGCAACAGCATAGAGGGAGGGACGATATATATCACGCATCAGCCCTGTATCATTTGCTCGAAGATGATCATCAATGCAGGCATTCAAAAAATCATTGTGGATCAAACATATCCGGACGAATATGCGATTGAGATCCTGCGCGAGGCCGGTCTCAAGATCGTGACGATGGAAAAGGTGACCGCGTGAGTATGACACCTTCCGCTTTGCTTCATCTCGCGGCCGTTGGCCTCATCTGTATCGCGTTCGCGGTCTCGGCCTGCGCTACGCCGCTTTCGATCATCATCGCCAGGAAGACCGGCGCTATGGATGTGCCGCGCGACGAGAGGCGTATGCACAAGCGTCCGATCCCAAGGCTCGGCGGCCTGGCGATCTTTATTTCTTTCATCGTCTGTGTGCTGATCTATCGGGGGCTGGTGCTTTCCGGGTTTGACTGGGCGCACGATCCTTTGGAGACGATCCCCAAGCTCACCGCCGTCATCGTGGGCGGTATCATCATCTTTTTTCTCGGCGCGATCGACGATACGCTCAATCTGCCGGCAAAGGTGAAGCTGATAGGCCAGATCGCTTGCGCGGCTGTGGTGTTTTTCATGGGACTTAGGATCCCTGCCATCAAATCCTTCGGCTGGCATTTCGCGGAGGATTCGCCGGGCGGCCTCATCATCAGTTTCATCCTCACGGTGTTTTGGCTCGTCCTCATCACCAATATGATCAACCTGATCGACGGGCTGGATGGCCTTGCCGCCGGGGTTGCCGGGATCGCGGCGCTCGCGATCTCATATTCATCGTATATCCACGGCCAGTACACGGCCGCTTTTGTGATGATCATTTTGGCCGGGTCAGCGCTGGGTTTTCTGCCGTTCAACTTTTATCCGGCCAAGGCCTTCATGGGCGATAGCGGGGCGATGTTCCTCGGTTTCACGCTGGCGGCGGTGGCGATCATCGAGCCGGCCAAGAGCTCGACCCTGATTGCGACGGTCGCGCCCGTCTTAGTGCTCGGTGTGCCACTGTTCGACGTGGGTTTCGCGGTGATTCGGCGATGGCTGCGCGGCCAGCCGATCTTCTCCGCCGACAAGGAGCACCTCCATCACCAGCTGACGGCCTTGGGCATGGGTCAGCGGCGCTCCGTGCTCATGCTCTATGGGATCAGCGGCATCATGGGGATCGCCGCCATCGTATTTTCGCGCAATCTCTATCTTGAAGCGGTCGGCCTCTTTTCCATCGCCGTAGTCTTCATCCTCATTTTCATCTGGCGCTGGAACAAACACGACTCGTGAGATTCCCGCCTTCGCGGGAATGACAGGCTCGCGGGAATGACAGGCGGCGGGCGGCAAGATGCCGCTCGCTACTATCTTCCGAATTCGAGGGTGATGTCTCCGAAGTTGTTGCCTGCAGTCACGTGCGCTTTTTCGCCGGATATGTCGGGGCTGTTCAGGGAGACGTTGCCGGCGCCGCGGTGTGTACTGCCGCCCGCTGTGATCGAGCCCGCGTCTACCGTGAGGTCATAGCCAACCTCGGTCTCGGGATTGGTCAGGCCGATCGATACGTTGCCGGCGTCGCTGTCCACCCGGCAAAGTCCCGCGAGCGTGAGCCGGTCCATTGTGACGTCACCGTAATGGTTGTCGATATCGAAGAGCGCTGTCACTGCGATGCCGTCGGCTTCGATGTTCCCGGCGTCGGCCTTGATCGTCAGATTGCCCGCATTGATATTTCGGATGCCGATGTCGCCGTAATTGTTGTCGATCAGCGCCGTATCTGCGGTGAGGCCGCTCAGTTCGATATCGGATGCATCGATGTCGGCAGTCAGGCCTTCGAGCCTTGTGCCCTTAGGTACTGTGATTTCGAGATAACATTTATTATTGTCGAGTACGGAAGAGAGACCAAAATTGATGATCCAGCCGCTCCGGTGTTTTGGGTCGTTGGTGGCGACAGACAGCGCGCCGTCCGAAAGCGTTGATGCCAACCCGCCGTTTGTCTCATAATTGGCGCCGTTGACAGTGATTTTGCCGCCGGCCTCGCCTTCCTTCACGATGACGCGATTCAAATAATCGACGTTGATGGCAATGCTCTTTACCGAGGAAGCCGGATACGTCTCGTCTACGGTGATGAGCCTGATGGACTTATTCGCATGCAGACCGTCCTTGTCTACAAAGATGCCGGGTTTCAGTACATTGATTCCGTCCGCTGCCCAGCCTGCGCCTGCCAGACAGATGCCGACGATGATGATGACAAGCGGGATCCATATTACTTTTTTCATGATGCTCTCCTTTCGGCCTTTGTGGCCTGTTTTGCGGCTTTGCGCTGAATCTTCGCTTGTTTGGACCGCCGGATACCGTTGAAGACGCCTGCGATGCCGTACAGCAAATGCTTGCTGACCCAGACGCTGAACCGGAACAATAGGAAGCCGACTGCGCCGATGATGAGCGCACAGCCGAACAGAAAAACGGCGGAAGGGATACTCACGGACAAGAACATAGCTCCCAGCACAAGCCCGCCGATCCCGCCGCCAATCAAGCCAACGGACACGGCAAACAAGGTGATGATTATGGCGAAAAATATTACGATCACGATGGCTGTTACGAGGACGGCAAGGATGGTTCTTGGGATCGCTGCGACGCCGGCGCTCCATACGGCCGAGACGCCTTCGCCGAGATTTGCCTCGCCATCCTCAATGTGCTCCCACGCCCGGTCCGCCCGGATGCCCGCCGCGAGCTGCGCTGGTGTGCCGAGTCTGGCCATCGCTTCCTCCGCGCCGCCCGGTCCCGCCTCCGTCAGATATTCGAAATAGTAGGAGATCGCGTCTTCGCGGTCGTCGTCGGGCAGCTTCCGCAAATGGATCTTGAGCTCCTCGATATATTCCCTTGTATTCATGACGCCAGCCCTCCTTCGATCAGCATATCCACACGGCCTCTGAAGTCGGTCCACGCACCCGCATACTCGCTGGCCCGCGCGCGCCCTTTTTCCGTAATCGTATAATAACGCCGGTTCCGGCCCTGCCACGACACGTCGTATGCCGACAGGCAGTCTTCTTTTTGCAGCCGCCTGAGTACCGGATAGAGCGTAGACTCCGAAATCTCGATGGTATCTCTGAGCGTTTGTGTCAGGATATATCCGTAAGTGTCTTCTTTGCGCAAGACGGACAGCACGCACGCGTCGAGCAGTGTAGCTCCGATTTGAAACAGCATAGTCGTTCCTCCTTTCGAACGACTATACTATACGGCGTATAGCATTAGAAAAATACTGAAATTGAATTAAAAAGAGATTAAGAATATTCCGGTTTTCGACTTTGGAAAAGAATAGCGCCGCAAAATCGTATCACAAAGCGAACAGATTCGGCAATTCCGTATTCATGAAAACATCGTATGATATCCCGTATCTGCCGACGAGAATCAGCCTCGCCTTTGGGAATTTTGCCCGAAATTTTGCCGCATTTTTTTCTGAGATGCTCTCGTCACCGCTCTTTACTTCGATGCCGAGGATTTGTTTTCCGTATGTGACGACATAATCAGCTTCGGCGTCATTTTCGCGCCAATAATACAGTGCCGAATTTGCGTACCGGCTCACTTGATCGACCAAATGTGTGCCGACGGAACTTTCAAAAATGCTTCCCCAATTTGCCCGGTCAGAAATCGCTTCTTCAAAGCGTTTCGTCATCAGTGCCGACAGAAGCGCGGTGTTGTGAATTTGGAATTTCGGAATCGTTCCTTTCGTCTCTATCTTGCGCCCGCTGTATTTGTTCAGACCTGAGAGCAATCCCGCCTGTTCAAGGAGCTTTAGGTATCTGGCGAGCGTCGTCGTGTTTCCCGCATCCTGAAGCTGTCCGAGCATCCTGTTGTAACTCATGATTTGTGCGCTGTATGCTGTTCCGACTTCAAACAACTGTCTGAGCAAAGCCGGTTTGTCTATCTTGGCCGTCATAAGGATATCGCGCGTCAGCGTCGGTTCTATGATTGCGTTTCGAATATACTCCTTGAACCGCAATTCGTCATTGATCAGTGAAGCCGCGCCCGGATAGCCGCCAAACCATTGGTACTGTTCCGGTGAAAATCCGAATGCGCCCCGCATCTCTGCCAGCGTCCAATGACCCGCATAAGAGAGTTCGTATCGCCCAAACAGTGATTCCGAAAGACCGTCCATGAGCAGCAGCCTTGACGATCCGAGCAATAAGAGTTTGATTCCGCGTTTTTCTCTTGTATCGCGATCCCAGTTTTTTTTGACGGTAATGCTCCAGTCGCGCACTTTTTGAATCTCGTCAATAATGAGGATCGCCTCCGTCATTTGTCCGAGCGCCATTCGAATCCTGAGCGATTCCCATATTTGGTCGACCCACGCGCTTCCGTAATTCACGGTATCGTCCGCGCTGTGATATGCCGCAATTTCTGAAAGCTGTTCTTCGATTTCTGTCGCAACTGTGGTCTTTCCGACCTGCCGCGGTCCAGCAATCACCTGAATAAATTTTCGCGGTTCGCGCAGTCTTGCCATGAGCGTATTCAATAACGGTCGATGGTATTTCATAAAAACCTCCGTATGATATCCCACAGTTTTATTTTTACTCACAAGCGCGAGTATTTTTACTCAATTAAGTGAGTATTTATAACCATATGATACAGCATAGAATCCGGGTATGCAAGCGAAAATTTCCCGGAGTTACGCGCATTAGAAAAATACTGAAATTGAATTAAAAAGAGATTAAGAATACCAATGCTGTTACTGTTCACGCAAATTGCGTATAATGTCAGGGACGGAGACAATACGGCATCCATCATTGAATTGTGAATACGGATAAGGAGGCATCTCCCCATGCTGATCCAATCAAAACCGTTTCGGTATCTTGCCGTGATTTTGGCGGCGGCTGTTTGTTTGGCTGCGTTCCTTCCGCAGACTGCTGAGGTTGCCTTTGCGGAGGATGTGGGAACTTCAGGAGAGACTTCCATCAATTACCCTCCCCCTCTAACAGATCCGGAACTTGAGAGCGGCGTGGATTCGCCGGTCGAGCCGGCGAATGACGTGGGTGCCGAGCCGGCGAATGACGAGTCGGAGACGGGAGCGCTTGACGTCCCTGACGCAACGGCGCCGCTGGAGATTGTGAGTACGGCGGCGGCTGGCACATTGGAAATCGGCGCAGAAAGCGGGCTTGACCTTGCGAGCAACCACTCCGGCACGGGTTGGACGTGGACGGCGGCGACCGCCACCCTCGCTTTGGGTGCAGATTACACAGAGGAGGCCGTCCGCTTCCGAAACAACGCCCCTGTCACGATCTCAGCCACGGGAGAGGTTGCCGTTGAAAGCGATAGTTACGGAACCATATGGAGTGAAGGCGCCCTCACCCTCACCGTCACCGGCGGCGGTACGCTGAACGTGACAGGGAGCGAAGGCGCTATCTATGTCGAAGGTGCCCTCACCGTCACAGGCGGCGGTACACTGAACGTGACTGCGGACAACTACTACCCCGCTGCTATCAATGTTAACGGGAATATCACCTTCACCGGCAGTACCGTGGTGAATATTTACGGTGCCCCTCTTTGGTATTCGCCTGATTTATCTCACTTGCGCTCCATGCTTGACGAATCCGCCTATACGGTGGGTACCATTACGGTGGACGGCGGCAGCGTTCTGAATATTGTCTATCTCTCCGAATATTGGACGATGGATCTCATCGGCAATCTGGTGAACAATGGCACGATAACATATAATGGGAAGACTTCCGAAGAAATTCTCGTGGAACAGGCCAACTACCTCGCCAACGAAATTCGCGCCGCATATGACGGCGAACTGACCGCAGAAGTGGAAGGCACCACCGTCACCGTCACCGGCACGGTTGTGGACGCAGACGAGCCACTTGAGCTGAACATCCCTCCTGGTGTTGAGGTGGTGTGGAAGGCGAGCCTGACCTCCGTTGAAAATTATAGCGATAATCCATTTTACTATCCGTATGGTGGTCCTTATCTGCTTTTTGTCCTTGTCAGCGACAACGCCGCCTTTACGCTGGCATCCGGC
>JAISJT010000061.1 GCA_031261395.1 Eubacteriales Family XIII. Incertae Sedis bacterium | reverse complement strand
TGACCTTCGGGCAGCCCGACCGCCAGACCGCTCGTCGCGATCAGGGTGTGCGGATGCTCCGCCCAAAGCGCATCGAGCACCGGCGTCTGCGCCAGCGCCACGGCGTTGCCGAAGGTTTCTTCACGATAGCCCCAACCGTCGAGAATGACGATCATCGACGGACGGCGCTTGATTTTTGGTGCGGTATTTCGCTCCATGTTATTTCCCTTTCATGGATTCTGCACCTACGGCAGAATGACCATAGCATCACATACTCGCGCCGGCGCGGATGCCCGTCGCCCACGCATTGCTCAGGTTGAAACCGCCGCAGAGAAAGACCGGCTCGAGCACCTCGCCCGCGAAATACAGCCCGGGCGCCACCCGGGACTCCCCGGTATCGCCGTCGATTTCCGTTAGCGGGATGCCGCCGCGCGTCGTCTGCGCCTCTTTCCAGCCCTTCGTTCCGGACAGACGGGCCTTGAAGTCTTTGGCCGCCGCCGCAACTTTGGCAGAGTCCGCCCCGTTTTCCCGCACCAGCAAGGCGGAGAGTTTTTCATCCAATACGCCGGAAAGCCACAGCCCCGGATTTTCCTCCATCAGCCGACCAAGCGCGGGCGCATCGATCCCAGGCACGAGATCCAGGTGCACACAGACCTGCGGCCGGTCCTCAAGGATCGATTTCGGCATGGTCGCCGACAGATCAAACATCATCACCCCCGACAGCCCATACTCCGCGAAGAGCAGTTCGCCGGAAGACGCCGCCGCGCGCCGCCCGTCGATCATGAGCTCGGCCTTGCACTTTACACGTACGCCCTTCAGCCCGGCGAGCCGGCCGCGTTCCGCTTCCGTATAGACGAGCGGCACGAGCGCCGGGCCGATGCTTTCCACCGTATGTCCGAGCTTCCGCGCCAGACCAAAACCTTCGCCAAAGCAGCCATACTGCGGGCCGGCCTTGCCGCCCACCGCGATCAGCACCCGCCGCGCATGATAGAAATGCGCCCCCGCTGTAGTCCCGTTCGCCGCCCCTGTCATCCCGGGCGCCGCCCCTGTCATCCCGGGCGCCGCCCCGGGATCCACAGCCTTTACCTCAAACCCGCCGTCCGCCGCGCCCGCACGCACTTCCGTCACGCGCTGCCCCAGCGCAAAGTCCGCCCCCAGCCGCTCCGCCGCCAGCACCAAGGCGCTCTGCACGGAGACCGCCCGCCCCGACATCGGATACGCCCGGCCGCCCTCCTCGACGCGAAACAACACGCCAATGCTTTCAAAAAAGTCTTTGATCTCGGCATACCCGTCCGCCGCCAGATTCGAAATATTGCACCGTCCGTTGCCGGTCGCCAGAAGTTTGCGGCCGCAAACGTCATTGGCATCGATCACCAAAAGCCGCCCGGCGTCCGTCCGCCGCAAATACGCAATCGCCGCCGTCAGGCCCGCTGCCCCGCCGCCAACGATGATGACGTCATATTCCGCCGCGCCCGCTTGCATTTTGCCGTCCGCCATGCTTCCCGCCATGCGCCCCGCCATGCGCCACCCTACTCCGGAATCGTGCCGGTCAAAACCGCCGTGCCGAAGCGCTTGCCGTATTCGGCCGCGCCCTCGTCATCGTCCTGATTCGGCTTGAAGCGCACGCGCAATCCGTCCCCGACGATCTTGAGTTTGAGTTGCCTCAGCCGCTCCATGATATGCGGCACGCCCTCGCCCGACCAGCCATAGCTGCCGAACACGCCCGCAAATTTTCCGCCGTGCACGCGGGCATTGAGAGCCGTCGCGATGTTCCAAATCGGCGGTAGCGCCTCGCCCACGATCGTCGGCGTACCGAGCAAAAATCCGTCCGCCTTCCCGATCTGCTCCATCACTTCGTCAAAATCGGCATAGACCATATCGTAGAGTTTCACGTCGATATCGCCCGCCGAGCGTATGCCCGCCTCAATCTTTTTGGCCAGATCCTTCGTATAGCCATATGCCGAAACATAGGGTATCACGACCAATTTCTTGGCGGCATGCACCGGCGCGCACGCCCATTCGCGATACAGGTCGATCATCTTGCGCGGTTCCCGCACGAGCACCGGCCCGTGTCCGTTGGCAATCATATCGATCTCGAGTCCTTCGATTTTTTTGATCGCCCTCAGCACATCTTCCTTGAACGGCCCCATGATATTGTCGAAATAATACAGCGCCGTCTTCATGAATATCTCTTGATCCATGCCGTCGTCCGCCACGACGCCTTCATAAGAATAGTGCGAGCCAAACGCATCGCAGGTCACGAGTATGCGTTCCTCCGGGATATAGGTGAACATCGAATCCGGCCAGTGCAGATTCGGCGCCGTGACAAACCGCAGCGTCCGCCCTCCGAGTTCGAGTTCGTCCCCGTCCTTGACCGCGACGCTGTCAAATTCCTTGTTCGTGATTTCCCTGAGAAAATTCAACCCGCCCTGCGTCGCGTAGATTTTCAGGCCGGGGTTCAGCCCGAGCAATTTTTCGATCGTGCCCGTATGATCCGGCTCCGTATGGTTGCAGACGAGGATGTCGATGTCGGTCACCGGACACACTTCCTCGATCTTCGCGACAAAGAGCTCGAAAAAAGGCGCCTTCGCGGCCTCAAACAATACTGTCTTGTCCGCCCCCTTCAAGATGAAGGCATTGTAACTCGTCCCGTGGTCGGTATGCATGACGATGTCAAACACCCGGAGATCAGGATCGAGATTGCCGACCCACCAAAAATCATCTGTCAGTTTCTTAGATAGCATTTTTCTCTCCTTCTATTATAATAATAAAATCATTGCTCATGCATTCTTCGCGTTGCCGCCGTATGTCAGCATATTGCGATACCAGTCATCGTATAGTTCTTTGGCCCGTTGGTCTTTTTCGTCGCGGTCACCAATCATGATGTTTGTCACCACGATGCGCCCGTCCGACATCATGCTGAAATCCGCATAGATGATCTCCAGCGTCTCCGGAGCAAACCCCCTCGCCGTAACATAGAATTCAACGCTTTCATCAGCCGCTTCATCATAATAATCCCATATGAGTCCATCCTCGTCGGCCCGCGAAAGCAAGACTTCCTCAATCGTGAATTCGGGGAGGCCGTCTATTGTTCCCTCTTTTACCCGGTCAACTGCCGCCTGTTGCTCCGGGGTGAGTTCGACGCCTTCGTCATCCGGGATATAGGGATCAAAAGGAATTTGATCCGGCATCGGCAAAGTATCAAAGACATCACTGTCGCTCCAGTCGTTCAGATCCTCGGTCGCGCTTTCAATGATTTTCATCATTTGCTCCGTATAGTGTACGCTCGCCCACGCATTGTAACCTATGGTGCCCGCATAGACGATGATGGAAAGAATGATGGCCAGCGCCGCGGCATTGCCTCCCGCATACGGAGAAAAACGTCTTGGCCGCTGCAGCAAAATACGAGCCGGCGGCTGGGTATACGGGCCAGACGATCCATATGATTGCTGTGTGTACGGTGACGGTTGTCCGTATTGCGGTCGCTGCGTGTACGGAGATGGCTGTCCAACTTGTTGTTGTCCATAGGGGGCACGGGGCGCATAGGGATAGGGGCCGCCGGGCTGGCCCGGGTGGACGTCGTACGGGGCCGAAGGCCGCGTTAGCATGATGAGCATGATGATGATCCCCGCGTAGGGAATGCAGAAGAGCAGGAAGTAGGCGCCGTGCCGGTCGATATCGTGCAGGCGGCGTATATAAAGCGCGATCATGGGTATGATCGTCACGAGGCTGAACAGGCCGACGGCCATGATATAGGCAAACGCTCCATAATCAAAGCCGCTGAGATCGGCCGGGGGAGCCGCAGAAGGCAGCCCTGCACCCATATTGATAAATGCTTCCGCCACGAGTGATTTGGCGCTTTCCATCATACGCAGCAGCATCGGATAAATGGGAATACTCAAGGCCAAATTGATCAATTGAACGACAAAATAGGCCTTCCAAAATGCTTCTTTGGTAGTCCTGCCTGAAAAATCGGCGTAATACCGCCAGAAATTTCCATATGCTTGTAAATAACCGATCCCTGGCATTATCATTGCTCCTAATACTACACTAATTATATCAACAACATATCTTACCGCATTGACGCAAAAAAAGACAGTACGCAGATGCGTACTGCCTGTCATCCCGGGCGCCGACTCAATGTCATCCCGGGCGCCGACCCAATGTCATCCCGGGCGCCGACCCAATGTCATCCCGGGCGCCGACCCGGGATCCACAACTTCCCTCTTATTTGAGCGTGGCTTTGCCGCCAACCTCTTCGATCTGCTTGGCGATGGCTTCGCCTTCGGCCTTTTCAACGCCTTCTTTGATGACGGACGGTGCGCCGTCGACCAAATCTTTCGCTTCTTTGAGGCCAAGGCCTGTGATCTCGCGAACGACTTTGATGACCTTGACTTTTTCGGCGCCGATCTCGGTGAGCTCGACCGTGAATTCGGTTTGCTCCTCGACATCCGCTGCCGCTGCGCCGCCGGCCGCCGCTACTGCGACAGGCGCCGCCGCCGAAACGCCGAACTCCTCTTCGCAAGCCTTGACCAACTCGTTGATCTCCAGCACGGTCGCGCCCTTGATCTCTTCAATAATCTTTTGAATATCCATGGTTTGTTCCTTTCTATTAAATTAATCTTCTACGGGTGCAACTTCGGCTTCCGCCGGAGCGGCTTCCGCGGTCGGGGCTTCTGCCGGGGCGCCTTCGCCGCTTGCATCTGCGATGGCCGCAAAGGTGCGGACCAGCTTGCTGATCGGGCTCTGGATGCTCCCAAGGAAACGTCCGATCAGGATCTCGCGTGACGGGATGGTTGCGATCTGCTTGATTCCATCTGCGTCGTAGAGCACGCCTTCGACGATGCCGGCCTTGAATTCCATCTTCTTGAATTCTTTGATGACGCCGTCGAGCACGCGCGCCGGAGCGATCGCGTCGTCGTAGCCAAAAGCAAAGGCGCTGGGACCGTCGAGCGTTTCTGCCAGTCCGGCATTGTCCGTACCGTCGATCGCGCGCTTTACGAGCGTGTTTTTGTAGACCTTGTAGTCCACGCCCGCATCGCGAAGTTTGTTCCGCATCGTGTCGGCCTGTTCGACCGTGATGCCGATGTAATCGAGCACGACCACCGAACTTGCGCGTTCCATACGATCCGATATCTCATCGATGATGGCTTGCTTTTGTTTCAGATGTTCTTGTGATGGCATATACTATCCTCCTTTCTTCAATGCTGACCATGAAAAATGGCCGATTCGTGTAGACGAAAAGGCCATGGGGAAATCTCTTTCCTTTTGAGCCTCGGCGGGAGATTAAGGCTTGCGCCGCCCGCTGTCTACGGTTCTCAAACCCATGTCATCCCGGGCGCTGACCCGGGATCCATGGAGTTGATACGATATTAATTGCCCAGCCGCGCCGGGTTGATCTTGACGCCGGGACCCATCGTGGAAGCGACTGTGACGCTCCTCAGATACTGGCCTTTCGCGGCGACAGGCTTGGCTTTGACAACAGCCTCGATAAGGGCGTTGAAATTGTCGCCAAGTTTTTCCGCACCGAACGACACTTTGCCGATCGGCGAATGGATGATATTGGTCTTGTCGAGACGATACTCGACTTTACCGGCTTTGATGTCCTCGAGAGCTTTCGCGATGTCCATCGTAACGGTACCGGATTTCGGGTTTGGCATGAGGCCTTTCGGACCGAGCACTTTACCGAGGCGTCCGACGACGCCCATCATATCCGGGGTCGCGACGACGACGTCAAATTCAAACCAGCCTTCTTTTTGGATCTTGTCAGCCATGTCTTCGGCGCCCACATAGTCTGCGCCGGCTTCCTTGGCTTCGATTTCCTTCGGACCCTTCGCAAACACGAGGACGCGGGAAGTCTTGCCGGTTCCGTGCGGCAGCACGATGGCGCCGCGAACCTGCTGATCCGCATGGCGGCCGTCGACGCCCAATTTCAAATGGACTTCGACGGTCTCGTCAAATTTTGCGGGCGCAGTCTGCACTACGAGCCCGAGGGCTTCCGGCGCTTCGAACAGGTTTTGCCTGTCGTACTGCGCGATCGCCGCTTTGTATTTCTTACTTCTTTTCGGCATATTTTCTTTACCTCCTTGTGGTAGTTGCGGCGCTCCCGGGCCTTATGCCCTGCGCGCCTCCCACGCTCAGTCTTCTACCGTGATCCCCATGCTCCGAGCGGTGCCTCTGATCATTGCAGCGGCGCCTTCAATGGAGTATGCGTTCAGGTCAACCATCTTGGCCTTTGCGATCTCTTCGACTTGAGCCGAAGTGACTTTCGCAACTTTGCGTTTGTTTGGTTCGCCCGATCCGCTTTGAAGATTTGCGGCTTTCTTTAGCATTTCAGCCGCAGGCGGCGTCTTGGTGATAAAACTGAAAGACCTGTCAGCATACACCGTGATGACCACGGGGATGATGGTGCCGGA
>JAISJT010000048.1 GCA_031261395.1 Eubacteriales Family XIII. Incertae Sedis bacterium | reverse complement strand
GTCGACATCCACCTCGTCCTTGCGCCCCGTACGCTTTTTCAAAATCTCCGAGCATCGGTTCCGCACGATTTTTTCAATCCAAACATCAATCGCTTCCGGCGCCTTCAGTTTCCCGATATACCGATACATTGTCAGGATAGTCTCCTGCGCCGCATCCTCCGCATCATGATAATTCCCAAGCATCGTATAAGCCGCGAAGGCAATATCCCGCTGCTTCCTCCGGCAAAGTTCATCAAAAGCGCCCTTCCGTCCGCGAGCCGCGTCCCGCGCCAAGTTGATGATTTCCGGTTTTGCCATATCCCCTTCGTCCCCCCTATAGAAGTATCTCCCCGTTAGTTTACTGCTTTTTTCAAAAAAAACAAAAAAACCTTGTCATTCGCCGGCTCGACCGGCGAATCCAGCACCCACCGCCCGGAGCGTTACCGTTCAGAGGGTGGCGCACAGGCAAAATGTGCAGCCGGGAAAATGGCTGCATTTACAAAACAAAAGTGCGCCACTTTGGCCAAGGCTTCAGTTCTGTTTGAGCGAAGCGAGTTAACGAAGCCTTCCAAAGTGCCGCGCTTTTGTTTTAAAGTAAATGCCCATTTTTTGTAGGGGCACATTTTGTCTGTGCGCCACCCTCTGAACGGTAACGCTCCGGGCGACCTGTCATCCCCGCGAACTCAGACCTGCGGCAGATCAGCCAGCGACGCCGCAAGATCCGCATCCGTCGGGATGTAATCAGACATGGTGCCATCATTGAACTGCGCATAAGCCGTCATATCGAAATACCCAGTACCCGTGAGCCCAAACAAAATCGTCTTGTCCTCACCCGTCTCCTTGCACCGCAACGCCTCGTCAATCGCACCCTTGATAGCATGCGCAGACTCCGGCGCAGGCAAAATCGTTTCAAGTTGTGCAAATTGCTTCGCCGCCTCAAACACCGCCGTCTGTTCGACCGCAATCGCTTCCATATACCCGTCATGATAAAGTTTCGAAAGAATCGGACTCATCCCGTGGTAGCGCAGCCCGCCCGCGTGGTTGGCAGAAGGCTTGAACCCGCAGCCCAGCGTATACATCTTGGCCAGCGGCGTCATCTTTCCCGTATCGCAAAAATCATAGGCATACTTGCCGCGCGTGAAAGACGGACAACTCGCCGGCTCGACCGCAACGATACGCAAGTCCGGCGTCTTGCCCGTAATCTTGTCGCGCATAAAAGGCGCAATCAGCCCGCCCAAATTGGACCCGCCGCCGGCGCAGCCGATGACCACATCCGGATAGACGCCCAATTTTTCCATCGCCGCATAAGCCTCAAGCCCGATGACCGACTGGTGCAGCAGCACCTGATTGAGCACAGACCCCAGCACATAGCGGTAGCCCTCCGTCGTCACCGCGACCTCCACCGCCTCCGAAATGGCCACGCCCAGCGACCCGGAATTGTTCGGGTCGGCCGCAAGAATCGCCCGCCCGACATTCGTCGTATCCGACGGGCTCGCAATGACCCGCGCGTCAAACGTCTCCATCACAGCCTTGCGAAAAGGCTTCTGCTCATAACTGACCTTGACCATATAGACAATGAGGTCGAGCCCAAAATAACTGGTCGACTCCGCCAGCGCCGTGCCCCACTGCCCCGCGCCCGTCTCTGTAGTGACCCCCTTCAGCCCCTCCTCCTTTGCATAATAAGCCTGCGCCAAAGCCGAGTTCAGTTTGTGGCTGCCGCTCGTATTGTTGCCTTCGAATTTGTAATAAATTTTCGCCGGCGTACCAAGCGCCCTTTCCAGATTGTACGCACGGCAAAGCGGACTCGGCCGGTAAACCTTGTAGACCTCCTGAATCTCCTCCGGAATCGGAGTGTACCGTGTTTCGCCGTCCAGTTCCTGATGGGCGAGTTTCTTGCAAAAGACCGGATAAAGGTCCTCCTCTTTAACAAGGTCGCCGTTCGGGGTAATCATCGGGTCCGGCTGTTCCTTCATATCAGCCCGAAGATTGTACCAAGCCTGAGGAATCTCATCCTCCGAAAGATACAGCCTGTGTGGAATTTTCGTACTCATTGTGTCTCCTCCTGCCTTTCCTGTCATTCGCCGACTTGATCGGCGAATCCACGACCGTCATTCGCCGGCTTGACCGGCGAATCCACATTCCTGCCGGCAAAGAAAAAAGCTCCTGTACCGGCGTACATACTGCCGGGACAAAAGCCTGAAAAGCCTCTGCGGTGCCACCCTGCTTGGCGCCGTGTCGGGCGCCCTCTCATTCGGTACGGATCTCCCAAGTCCATTCGCCCGGGCGCCTCATGCCGCGTTCCCACCATCCGCAGCTCTCTGACGACCGCCGCACCAAGTGCAGGAACCAACGGTCTTTTCGGCAACCCCGAGGTACTACTCTTGTTCACAGATCCTCGAGTATTGAATTACTGAAACTTTACACCCAAGCCACCAAAACTGTCAAGAGATTTTTGCACGGGCCGGACGGACATGATAGTGCGCGGGTATCGAGGTCCTTGCGGCGAATATGTTAGAATACGACAAACGAAAGGGATGTGCGATGATTATTGAAGAAAAGACGCTGTCAAGCGAAATGGTTTACAGGGGGGCGATCCTCAATCTCAGGAAGGACAAGGTGACGGTGAAGGGCGGACGGACGAGCTACCGCGAGATCGTGGAGCACAGCGGCGGCGTCATCATCCTCGGCGTGACGGCGGAAGGACGGATCCCGATGGTCCGGCAGTACCGCAAGGCGCTGGAAAAAGCGGCGTTTGAATTGCCGGCGGGCAAACTCGAGCCGGGCGAAGATCCGGCCATCGCGGCGCTCAGGGAATTTCGCGAGGAGACCGGCTACACGGCGGCGGACATCCGGCACGTCTCGGCCTTCTACCCGACGGTCGGCTATTCGACGGAACTGCTGCACATCTACTTTGCGGACGGACTGACGGCGGGCGAGACGGACTTCGACGAAAACGAGTCAATCGAGATTTCCGAGCACACGCCTGAGGAACTCTATGCGATGATCGATGAAGGCATTATCGACGATGGGAAATCGCTGATCGCGCTGCTGCTGTACCGTTACTCGACGGACACCAAGATCTGCGCCAGGTAGTTGTCCGGATCGATTTCCGACAATTCATCCAAAAGGTAGGCGATGTACACGGGGCCGTTCGGCTTGAGCCCCCGCTCCTCAATGTAGGCCTTCATGCGCGCCACGGTCTCGGCATACTGCCCGTAATATCCGCGCCCGTAGGCACAGAGGAATTTGCCGGCCACCCGCTTGTCGAGCCCCTTGGGATCGCAGGAAAAAAACCAGGTCGGCTCCGACGGGGCCGCAATGAAGCTGCTAAAGTCTTCGAATTTGCCGCCCACCGGCAGGCGAAGGTCGATGCGATAGGCCGGCGCCTGATCGCAAAACTTGAGAAAGGCGTCGTAAAACATTTTGGAGTTGCCAAAATCGTTTTTGGGACCGACTACGAGCGGCAGTTCGTCGATGTAGCGGGTTTCGATGCTATCCTCGTCCGCCGCACGGCCGAGCGAGATCATGCGGCGCAGGGTGTGCACTACATTGTAGGCCTTCTCAATGCGATGGAACTCGGTCTCCAATTCATTTTCTTTTTTTGTAAGGACTTCGTGCATCAGCTCCGGGGTGCGGTTGCCTTCGATATCCGTGATTTCCCGCGTCGGCATACCGAGATCGTGCAGGAGATTGATCGAATTGATCGTGATGATCTGCTGCGGCGAGTAGTAGCGATAGCCGTTTGCACCGCGCTTGGCCGGCGAAAAAAGCCCAAGGTTGTCAAAATACCGGAGCGCCGACTCCTTCACTCCCGTCAATTTTGAAAATTCTTTGATCGACAGCAATTCATTCCCTATCATATTTTCCCCTCCCTATAACAATCCCACCAGACATGCAAACATTCAGAAATATCACAATATATCGAATGCTTGCCTGTTTATCATATCATGAGAAAGGCTTTGAATCAAATGTTTTAAAAAAATAAAGTTTCGAATTTGCTCGAATTTGTGCGAATTATGGCCGTTCCGGGGGCGCTTTCAGGTTCAGAGGAATGCCGGAAACGAGGAAGACGACGCGGTCCGCGAGTTCGGCGGCACAGCGGTTTGCCCGGCCAAGGATGTCGCGGTAATAGCGGCCAAGGCGGTATGCCGGCACCAGCCCGAGTCCGATCTCGTTCGTGACGAGGATCAGCCGCTTGCCCCCTGCCCTGGCGAAAGCGGCGAGCGTTTTGATCTCATCTATGACGAGGGCCTCGACGCGGTCGAATTCCGAAAGCGCACAGGTGTCCGCATCCGGGATCTCATCAAACAAGACGCCCATCAGCAAATTGCCGAGGTCGTCCAAAAGGATTGTCTCATAATCTCCGTCCGGCATAATAAAATCCCTGTGGCTCTCCAAGGTGATCCAGCCCTCCGGCCTGCGTTCGCGGTGCCGTCGGATTCGGTCCTCCATCTCTTCATCGGTGATCTGAGCCGTGGCAATATACAAGGTCGGGTTTGTCGCCAGCGCTTCCGCATAGAGGCTTTTGCCGCTGCGCGCGCCGCCAGTGACGAGGATGATCTCGCTCATCGGACATCCTCCGTTTCCCGGATATCACGGATATCCACAAGTACGGTTTCGTCGAATGAGATGTCAGCGAAGGTGCCCATCTCGTTCATCATCGCGCAGGCCGCCGAGACGACAGGGAAGGCCAGCGCCGCGCCGGAGCCTTCGCCGAGGCGCATCTCCATCTCGAGGATCGGCCTGAGCCCGAGTTCCTTCATGATCAAATCGTAGGCAGGCTCCTCAGACCTATGCGTCGCGATCATGAAGTCTTTTGCGTCCGGGGCAAGGCGCGACGCCACCAGCGCCGCTACCGCAGAGATCGCGCCGTCGATGAGGATGGGTCTATGCAGGGCCGCCGCCGCGAGGAAGCAGCCGGTCAGACCCGCGATATCGAGGCCGCCTACCTTCGCAAGGACGTCGATGGGGTCGTCGGGGTCGGGCGCGTTCAGGGAGATCGCCTTTTTGACAACTTCTATTTTGCGGGCAAGCGCCTCGTCCGTCAGTCCGGCGCCGCGCCCGACGGCCCGCTCAGCCGGGATGCCGGTCAGTGTGATGAGGACGGCGGCGGTCGACGTCGTATTGCCGATACCCATCTCGCCCGTCCCGAGGATTTCATATCCCTTTTCGTACAGAGCGGCCGCGATCCTCACTCCTGCGTCAATGGCGGCCTCCGCCTCTTCGCGCGTCATCGCAGGGCCTTTCGCCATATTTGCCGTGCCGCGCCGGACATTCATATCCAAGACCGCCGGGCATCCCGTTTCTTCTTTGATGCCGATATCCACCACTGTAAGATCGGCGCCTGCGAGGCGTGACAGCACGCTGACGCCGCAGATGCCGCGCGTCATATTGATCGCCTGAAGTTTTGTGAATGACTGCGGCGCGGAGGCAACGCCCTCTTCATACACGCCGTTGTCCGCCGCCATCACGACCATCGCTCGCTTGTCCGCATGATTGTGAATTTCCCCGGTGATCCCGGCGAGCTTTGCCGCTATCTCTTCCAGCCGACCGAGACTGCCGAGCGGCTTGATCAGCGTATCGCAATGGGCAATGGCCGCCTCTTTGGCCCGCGCATCCGCCGGCCCGATCAAATCAATAGCTTGCCGATAATCCATATAGCCTCTCCCGCCATTCAATACTCGATCCCCTTGCGCGCCACAATACCGCTGTCCCAGGGATGCTTTTTTTTCGTCATGTCCGTGATATAGCCCGCAAGTTCTTCCAACCATACGGGAGCCTGGCGTCCCGTGAAAACCAGCTCCGTTTCCTTTGGCCTTTCGTCTACGAAAGTGCGCAGCGCCTCTTCGGAAATCAACCCCGAAAGCAGCGCGTCGAGCGCTTCGTCCATGACGATGAGCTCGGGCGGGCAGCCATCTTCCGGCTTTGCCATAGCATTTGTGACGTCGGCCAACAAGCTTTGCTGCAGGGTTTCAAACGCCGCTTGCCGCTCCGCATCCATCTGATACAGGAAGCCGTGGGCTTCGGGCGAGCGGACGATAGTCACGCCGAGCCTTGCAAGCGCGGATATCTCTCCGGTTTCCGACCCCTTCATGAACTGGCAAAAGACGACCTTGCGCCCCCGGCCGGCCGCGCGGCACGCGAGTCCGATAGCCGCCGTCGTCTTGCCTTTGCCGCCGCCACAGTAAATATGGATCAGCCCCTCTTGCTTTTTTTTCATTGTCTGTTCACTCATTTCCATTGCTCCAGCATCGTACGCATCCATGCATAGACGTCCATATCATATACCGTATCGAGATATTTGGCACACAAGATTTCGTTTGCCGGCCCGGCGCCGACGGACTTGCCGCCATGCAGCAGCATCGCCCGTGACCCATAGGCCTTTGCCAGAGAAAGGTCGTGTACCACCGAGACGACGGCCCGCCCCGGCTCTTTCAGCCATTCGCCGATCAGGGCAAAGACTTGTTTTTGATAGACCAGATCGAGGTGATTGGTCGGCTCGTCGAGGATGAGGATACGCGGCTCCTGGGCAAAAAGCTGCGCCAGGAAGGTGCGCTGCAATTCTCCGCCTGACAGCGTCAGTACGGAGTGGTGGCGGAAAGGTTCGAGTCCCGTCCGTTCGATGGCCTGATCGACCGCCGCGTCATCCGCATCGGAACCGCCCGCAAACACGCCGCGCGAATAGGCATAGCGTCCAAGGCGAACGACCTCTTCCACGGTAAAGGAATACCCCACCGAGTAGCGCTGCTCGAGCACTCCGATCAGGCGCGCATATGCCTGTGGCTTGTAGGCCTTGGCGTCATGTCCGCAGCAAGCGATATTCCCGGTATAGGTCACTCCGCCGGAGATCGCGCCGATGATCGTGGATTTGCCCGCGCCGTTGGGTCCCGCGATCATGAACCAATCGCCGTCCGCCACAGTGAAGTCCACACCATCGACAATAACAGTATCCCCGTACCGCACAGTCAAATCCCGCACTTCGATCAAAGCCTTAGGTGCACTCAAGGTTTGGCCGCCCCTGTCATCCCGGGCGCCGCCCCTGTCATCCCGGGCGCCGCCTCTGTCATCCCGGACGCCGCCTCTGTCATCCCGGGCGCCGCCTCTGTCATCCCGGGCGCCGACCCGGGATCCATTTCCCAACAAAACGCCATGCGCACTCAAGGCCGTATCCTCGCGCGATAAAAAATCGACAAAAACACGATCGCCCCGACAAAGCTCGTCACCACACCGATAGGCAGTTCCCGCGGCGAAAATATAGTCCGCGCGGCGAGGTCCGCCAGCAACAGGAAGATGGCGCCGCCGAAGAGGGTGGACGGCAAAAGGCGTTTGTGGTTCGGTCCGACGATGAGACGCAGCATATGCGGTATCACCAAGCCGACGAATCCAATGGTCCCGCTTACGGAAACACAGACGCCGATCAGGGCGGAAACCGCAATCATGACGATCATCTTCACGCGGCGGACATCCACGCCGATATGGCGCGCGTTTTCCTCACCGATCGCGAAGGCATTTAGTTCCTGCGCACGAGGCAGGATGATGGCGCCGCAGATCACGAGAACCACCGATAGCATAGCGGCGTTGCCGTAGGTCACGCCCGCAAACGAACCCATGAGCCAAAACGTGATGCTGTGCACGCGCTCGGCGGCAAAGGTCGTGATCAGCGCCACAATGCTCGAAACGAACATCGTGAAGATGACGCCGAGCAGGATGATCGTATTCGTGGACAGGCTATAGTCGAGGCGATAGGCCAGGGACAAAATGATCATGAGCGAGCCGAAGGCAAAGACCACGGCCATGGCGACCGTCCCCGCGAAGGGCAGGCCGGGAATCGTGATCCCGAAGGCGATCGAAAGGATGGCGCCCAGCGACGCTCCGCTTGAGACCCCGAGCGTCGTGCCGTCCGCCAGCGGGTTTTTCAAAAGGCCCTGCATCGCGCCGCCGCCGATGGACAGCGAGGCGCCCACCAGCGCCACGCAAAGCACGCGCGGCAGTCTTGTGGAAACGATGATGGCAACGGCGGTGCCGGCTGTCTGCGGCCGGCCCGTCAGCTGATTCCACAAAATCTGCGCCGTCTCGGCCAGCGGGATATTCACGCTGCCGACGGCGACGCAGACGACAATGACGCAGATCAGGACGACCGCGAACGCGAGAACCTCCGGCGGGCGACATCCTTCCCGCCGGAGTTTTGTTATGTCTTGCTTTCCGTTCACGCTACCGCCTTCGAGCATCTACCGGACTGCCGGACTGCCGGGTTGCTAAACTACTGGGCATTGGGTTCGGCCGCGCCGCCTTCATAGACAAATTCATACAAAAG
>JAISJT010000072.1 GCA_031261395.1 Eubacteriales Family XIII. Incertae Sedis bacterium | reverse complement strand
GGGGATGTCGGCGTAAGCGGCAACGTGGGCTTCGCCCACTCCTACGGTCGCTTCGCTCCCTACGCTGTCCGTTTTTCCATTGCCGACTGAAGTCGGCGGAAAAAAGGCGGCGGCCAATAGTTTTGCTGTGTATGGGTCTTTGGGCGCCGCGAAGATCTGGGCGGTATCGCCGTGCTCGACTACGCGGGCCTCGTTCATGACATAGACGCGGCTTGCCACCATGCGAACGACCGAGAGATCGTGCGTGATCAGCAGGATCGCGAGGCCCCTCTCGCGCCGGAGCCGGTCGATCGTCCCGAGGATCTGGTTTTGCACCACCACGTCAAGCGCGGAGACCGATTCATCGAGAATCAGCACCTCCGGGCCGGGCGCAAGGGCGCGGGCGATCGCGACGCGCTGCCGCTGACCGCCCGAAAGCCGCGCCGGCTTGCGGTCCAGCAACTCGGCCGGAAGCTCCGCCAGATGCAAAAGTTCCTCGATTGTGATTGAAGCTTGGGCGCCGCCGGCCAGTAGCGCTTCTGTCAGGATGGCGCGGACCGTGTGGGCGGGGTTGAGCGAAGAATAGGGGTCTTGGAAAACAATCTGCGGCATCCCTTTGCCGAAGTATTCGATGCGTCCTTCGTCCGGGCGTTCAAGACCGACGAGACAGCGCGCGAGCGTCGTCTTGCCGCTGCCCGATTCCCCGACCACGCCGATGCATTCGCCGGCATGCACCTCAATGGATACGCCGTCAAGCGCCCGAAACACCCCGAAGTTTTTGACCAAGCCAGTCGCGCACAAGACAAACGGGGAGACAAAAGGGGACGGTTCATCTGTCTTTGCCCCAAAGACAGATGAACCGTCCCCTTTTGTCTCTGTCTTGTCGGTCAGAACTGTGCCGCTGAGCAGGCGATCGGCTTCTACGAGTGTGCGCGTGTAGGCATTTTGGGGGTGGCGGATGATCTCGCGGGCCGGGCCGGTTTCTACGATGCGGCCGTCCTCTACTACGGCGATGCGGTCGGCCCACTTGCAGACCAGGCCGATATCGTGCGTGATGAAAATCAGGGGCATGCCGCGCCGGCGGCGGATCCCGTCGATCAATTCCAAAATCTCCTGCTGCGTCACCACATCCAAGGATGTCGTCGCTTCATCGGCGATAAGCAATTTCGGCTCCGTCGCCAGCGCGGCCGCGATCACCACACGCTGCCTTTGCCCGCCCGATAGTTCAAACGGGTATCGTTCTTCCACGGACGCAGGCAAACCGACTTCGTCGAGCGCGGCCAGGACGTCAAACGAAGTCCTGCGATTCGCCGGAACGCCGGCCAGGATCTGGCTGCCGCATTTGGCGATCGGATCCAGCGCCGTGAACGGGTCTTGCATAATGAGACCGATCGTTTTGCCCCGGACTTCCCGCCGCGCCGCTTCTTTGGCATTGAAATCAAAAGGCTCGCCGCCAAGCAAATACGCGCCGGTCACCTCGCTGCCGGCGGGCAGCAGCCCCATCAGCGCCCGCGCGAACATCGTCTTGCCGCTGCCCGACAGCCCGACAAGAGCCACGCAAATCGGCTCATCCAAATCAAAAGATATCCCGTCCAAAATCTCAGACGCACCGATTTGTACATGTAAATTGGTAACGGTTAAATGGATCATGCTTCGAGTGCGCTCCGTTCTGTTAGCCAGTTGCCTACTATGTTGACACATACGGCGGTGACGACGATGGCGATGCCGGCGGATAGGGCGGCGGCGGGGTTGTCGAAAAGTATGCCGCGACCGTCCGATAGCTGGCGGCCCCAGTCGGCGTCTCCCGGCGAGACGCCGAGACCCAGGTAGGAGAGCGAGGACATCGACACGAGGCCGTAGGCAATATTCAGAAAGAAATTGACAAAGACCACCATCGAGATGTTCGGGAAAATGTGGCGCGAAAGGATGCGCCTGATCGGGATGCGCAGGACGAGCGCCGACTCGATATAGGGCTTGCTCTTTTGGGCGACCACGGCCGAACGCACCAGGCGAATGTCAAAGGGAGAGTAAAGGATGATCATCACGAGAACGCTCACCCAATAGCCGCCGCCGATGATGCCGGCCGCGACGATGGCGAGCAGCAGGGTCGGCATCGACAGGGTGATGTCGGCGTAGCGGGAGATGATCCAGTCGGCGAAGCCGCCGTACCAGCCGGCGATCGTTCCGAGCAAGATGCCGATGAGGATACTGCCGACCGCGATGCAAACAGGCCCGACCATCGCGCTGCGCGAGCCGGCGATCAAAAGTTTGAGTACATCGCGCCCCAGCGCATCCGTTCCGAGCAGATGACCGGGAGACAGCGCCGGCAAAGTCCCGGTGACGATATCCTGATTCAGCGCGCCGGGCGCCAGCAGCCCCGGGAAGGCCATACAAGCGGCGATCACGATCAGGATGCCGATCGATACTTTCACGGAAAGGGGTATACGGGCCCGCGCATCAATCGTCGGATTCATGACACATAGTCCTCTGTGGTATTCTGGTCGGCCTCATGCAGGCGGGGACCCGGAGGGTTATTATTGTCATCAATTGACACTCGGCTGTGCAGGGTGCGGCGGCGGCGGGACGTGGGGTCGATCACGTAGGCCAGGATGTCGACGACGGCCGAGGCGAGGCAGACGATGAAGGCGAGCATGAGGGCGATGAACTGCACGACGGGGACGTCATGGAAGGTGACAGCGGAGGCGAGCAGGTTGCCGAGGCCGGGGATTGAAAATACGCTCTCGACCAGGACCGTGCCGCCCAACAGATTGGCCAGGACCAAGCCCGCGCTTGTCAGGATGGGCGCGGAGGCATTGCGTACCTGCGCCGCCGTGATGGCGCGGGCCGGGATCGCGCGCGCACGCATGAAGGTCGTGTAGTCTTTTTCGATCTCGGGCAGCAGGGCCGAGCGAGTGATCTTGATGAGCAGCGCGCTGACGGCAAAGGTCAGGCAGGCCGCCGGCAAGGCCAGATGCCACAGGCGGTCGGCAAAACCCTCGCCGATCCCGTAGATGGGAAACCAGCCGAATTTCAGGGCGAAGACATACAGGACGAACAAGCCTATCGCAAAGGATGGCGCGCTGGTTCCGACCAGCGATACATTGAGGATCACGTCGTCGCGCAGCTTGCCGCGGCCCTTCGCCGAAATCACTCCGAACAAGATCCCGAGGATCACGCTGAGGACGAGAGCTATGAAGACCAATTCAAAGGTGACCTGCGCATGCGGGGCAACGTAGTCAATGACCGGCGCGCCCGTGCGAATCGAAGTCCCGAAGTCGAAATGCAAAGCCCCCTGCACCCAGTGTCCAAACTGTACAAAGAACGGGTCATCCAGACCGTAGGCATCGCGGATCGCGGCGAGCAGTTCGGGTGTGGCCTTTTTCGTGCCGACCAAAGACCGTGCCGGGTCGCCGGGGGCGAGGTACAGCAGCGAAAATATGACAAACGCCAGACAGAGAATCGAGACGACGAACTCTGTCAGGCGTTTTCCGATATATTTCAGGACGTCATTCAACTATTTGTGGACGTCAGGCAACGAACAGCTGCGGCCAGTTGCTTCCGAGCAGCGACATCGAATTGTAGTCTTTCACTTGCGTATAGCTTTGGTAGGCGATGGCGGCCTGACCCCACCAAACCGGCGCATAGATCGCCTGCTCCTGCGCGATGCTGTTCGACTCGATTGTGGGCGCGATCTGGGCCTCGAAATTCGGAGCGCTGAAGACCTCCGCCGTCAAAGCCGCGACCTCTTCATCAGTCCAGTTGGCGGGATTGTAGCCGGGGCCTTGTGCGTCGAGTAGCCACATGGTGATCTCGCCGGGCTCCAGTGTAGTCGGTCCGTAGATCATCCACGCGACGCCCTGCTCGCCGTTGCCGACTTCATTGAGCCACTGGTCGAGCGGGATCTCCTGCACGTTCAGCGTGATGCCGAGACCGCTCAGCGCCTCTGCGAGCACGAGAGAGGCCTGCCCTGTCGTCGGATAAGAATCCGGATATGTGATCGTCGTTTCAAAACCGTCCGGCACGCTCGACTGGGCAAGTTCCGCTTTGGCCGCCTCGAGATCGAAGTCGTAGTGCGTGACTTCGGCAAGCTGGGCAGCGGCGACATCTACTTCCAGCGCGACAGCAAACTGCTCGGGCGACGGGATCGCCGTGGCCGGCGTGCCATGGCCTTTGAGGATGCTGCCGTTCACGATGCCTTCTTTGTCGATCGCATAGGCGACGGCCTTGCGGACATGCTCGTCGTCAAAAGGCGCCACGCCCGGATCAAAGGTCAGGCCATAATAATTTCTGTCATTGAGAAAATCGACCTGCGCGCCGTCCACCTTGGACCACTGTTCCGACTGATCGACGGGGACATTCAGCGCGAAGTCGATGTCGCCCTGCGTGAAGGCCAACAGCCGCGTATTTTCGTCAGCGAAAAAGTCAAAACGTATCTGCTGGAGTTCCGGCTTGCCGCCCCACCAGTTTTCATTGGCAAGGAAGGTCACATGCGAGCCGGGTTCAAACTCGGCGGCCGTATAAGGCCCTGTGCCGACGATGAGATCCTGCGGCGATCCCGGAGCGGCGGCGCTTTCGCCCCAGGCTCTCGGTCTGACAAGCAGTCCGCCCGTATTCGATACATTGGTGATGAAACTTGCATGCGGCCCGTCGAGCGTGATGACCACTTCACGGTCGCCCGACTGCTCAACGCTTTGTACATAATCAGGGAAATAGATCGCGACGCCCGGGGATTTTTCCGGATCCATCGCGTTTTCGATAGAGTAAACTACATCATCCGCCGTCAGCGGCGTTCCGTCCGAAAAGGTCACACCCTCGCGAATGGTGAATGTCCACACTGTGGCGTCTTCATCCTCCCACGCCGTGGCGAGGGTCGGAATGAGTTCTCCTTCGTTGTTCACACCAACAAGGCCTTCTTGTGCGATGGCCGCTATATAATAATTGAGGATACCGGCTTCCTGATTGACATCGAGCGATGAGAGCGAACCGGCAACGCCGATCACGAGTGGCGCCAGTGCGCCTACGCCCGCGCCTTCGCCCGTATCGCCCGAAGCAGCCCCGGGGTCACCGGTGGCCTGCGCTGAATCGTCAGTCGCCGGGCTCTTTCCGCAAGCCGACAAAGCGAACACGAATACCAAAACAAAAACGACTGCGACTGCGATTCTTTTTTTCATCCTACAATTTCTCCTTCTGTCATTCCCGCGCCGCAGGTGTCATTCCCGCG
>JAISJT010000022.1 GCA_031261395.1 Eubacteriales Family XIII. Incertae Sedis bacterium | reverse complement strand
CCCTTTGCGCTCGGCAGCGATACCGGCGGTTCGATCCGGCAGCCCGCGGCGTTTTGCAATCTGACCGGCATGAAACCGACCTACGGCAGCGTATCGCGGTACGGGCTTTTGGCCTATGGCTCATCGCTCGATCAAATCGGGCCGCTTGCGAAAGACGCGAGGGATGCGGCGGCGCTGTTGTCGATCATCAGCGGGAAAGACGAGCGGGATAGTACTTCTGTGATGGAGGAGCCGTTTCGCTTTTGTGATATTCTGCATCCGGAAAAGCAGGATACTCTGCCATTGAAAGGCAAGCGCATTGGCATTCCCGCCAATTACTTCGAAATGTCAGGATTATCAAGTCCGGAAGTCGCACGAGTGTTTGGTCGGGGGAGCAGTGCATTACATATATATGAAGCAAAGCAGATATTCGAAAACCTTGGAGCAAAAGTTGAGGACTTCGAATTGAAATATATTGAATACGCCGTGCCTACCTACCTCATCGTCGCTTGCGCCGAAGCGAGTTCGAATTTGTCCCGGTATGATGGGGTCAAATACGGTTATCGCAGTCCGGAGGCGAAGGACATTCATGACATCTATTACAAAACGCGCAGCGAGGGCTTTGGTACTGAAGTGAAACGCCGGATCATCCTCGGATCCTTTGTGCTGTCAAGCGGTTATTTTGACGCCTATTACAAGAAGGCTTTGCAGGTACGCGGACTGATCCGCAGCGCTTTTGATGAAAAGCTTGCTGACTATGATATCATCCTGTCACCGGTTTGTCCGACCGTGGCTTACGAGATCGGCGGGCAGATCAAGGATCCGCTTGCGATGTATTTGGGCGACATCTATACGACCTCTGTCAACCTGACCGGTCATCCTGCAGTGGCGGTACCCTGCGGCTTTGGTGAAGGGGGGATGCCTGTAGGCATGCAGCTGATCGGCCGCGCATGGGAAGACGGCTTGCTGTTGGATGCGGCTGCATGTTATCAGGAAGTCACCTCTTTTCACAAGCAGCGTGCGGCAGAGAGCACGGCGAACCAAACGACGAAAGGAGGCGACGGACGATGAGTCACGACTACGAAATCGTCATCGGCCTCGAAGTCCACGTCGAGCTTGCCACTAGGACGAAGATTTTCTGCGGCTGCAGTACTGAATTCGGCGGCGTGCCGAACAGCCATACTTGCCCCGTTTGTCTCGGCATGCCCGGTAGCTTGCCGGTACTCAACAAAGCTGTCGTCGAAAAGGCGATCGCGGCAGGCGTTGCGACGCATTGCGATATTCCGTCAAGCAATTTGTTTGACAGGAAAAATTACTTCTATCCGGATCTGCCGAAGGCGTATCAGATTTCGCAGCTCTATCATCCGATTTGCCAAAACGGTTGGGTTGCCATCGAGACTTCGGCGGGGACGAAGCACATTCGGATTCATGAGATCCATATGGAAGAGGACGCCGGCAAATTGGTACACGAAGCCGGGGTGAGCCTCGTCGACTACAACCGCTGCGGCGTGCCCCTGATCGAGATCGTCACCGAACCCGATATGCGCAGCGCGGACGAAGTGGAAGCTTTTCTTTCCGCGCTGAAAGAGACTTTGGTCTACCTCGGCGTCTCCGACTGCAAGATGGAGGAGGGCTCCATGCGGGCCGACGTCAACCTGTCCCTGCGCGAAGCAGGCAGCGAAATCTACGGCACGCGCACGGAAACGAAAAACATGAATTCCGTCAAGGCCATCCGGCGTGCGATCGACTATGAAGCGGAGCGCCAGGCTGTGCTATTAGAGAAGGGTGAGCGAGTCATTCAAGAAACGCGTCGCTGGGACGACAACACCGGTGAAAACTTCGCCATGCGTAACAAAGAAAATGCGCAGGACTACCGCTATTTCCCGGATCCCGACCTCGTGCCCTTGTCTGTCGATGCGGCGTGGGTTTCCACCGTCGAGTCCGTATTTCCGGAGTTGGCGGATGCCAAGCGCGCAAGATATACGGGCGAGTGGGGTTTGCCCGAAAAGGCGGTCTGCGTCCTGACGGCAGAAAAGAACATCGCAGAGTTGTTTGAGGCGATCGTCGCGGCGCTGGCGAAAGGCGCAGACCGTGAGTCCGGAATCGGTACGGACGAGGCAGCCGTAGGCGGCGAAGACGCGGTAGGTGCGGTGAGCGAAGATGGCAACAATGCAGATATAAGCTGCAAGAGCGCCAAGAGCGCCAAGAGCGCCAAGAGCGCCGAAACGAGTTTTTCAGAACGTGAGGCTGCTGCGGAAGCGGCCAATGCCGTGATGGGCGATGTGCTTCGACTTGTGAAAGAAACAGGCGCCGATGCGGATAAAGTGAAGGTCGATACGGACAAGATTGCGGAGGTTTTGCAGCTCGTCAAAGGCCGCAAAATCAACCGTGCCGCAGGACGTGAAGTCATCGAAGCGGTTTTCCGTGATGACGTTTCTCCTGCTGCTTATATTCAGGAAAAAAATTTGGCTACGGCGGGCGACGAAGACAGCGTGAAAGAAACCGTCCGGCAGGTGCTGACAGACAATCCGAAATCCGTTGCCGATTTCAAAGCCGGCAAGGACAAAGCCTACGGCTTCCTGGTCGGACAGACCATGCGGGCGTTTGGCGGAAAAGCCGATCCGGCTGTCGTGAACGCCGTACTGCGCAGCGAGTTGGAAAAAGCAGGCGTACCGGTCACGGATGAGATCGCAGGCGTCAAGCCGGCCGCCTCTGTCATCCCAGCAACCACTGTCATCCCGGGTGTCTCTGTCATCCCGGGTGTCTCTGTCACCCAGGCCACTGCTGTCATCCCGGGCTCGACCCGGGATCCACAAGAATCATCGTCTCTGGATTGCGGCTCGGCGGCCGCAATGACAGAAGATGAACCGCCGGTGCAAGATATCCCGGCGTGGAAAAAATCACTGAATGGAGCGGAAGAGCTGGCGGGGAATCCGTCAACCGAAAAGATTGACATTAAAACTTCCGTTCGGTATCGCGATATGACCTGCGGCGACCTGCGCGAGGAACACGTCGGGCAGACGGTCCGTCTGGCCGGCTGGGTCATGACGATCCGCAACCACGGCGGCATCGTCTTCGCGGACCTACGCGATATGTACGGCGTGACGCAGGTGATTCTGACCGAAGAAATGGTCGATCAGATTGGCAAGGAATATTCGGTCTCCGTACAGGGCAAGGTGACCAAGCGCGGCGAAGAGACCTTCAATCCGGCCATCGCGACCGGCACGGTCGAACT
>JAISJT010000009.1 GCA_031261395.1 Eubacteriales Family XIII. Incertae Sedis bacterium | reverse complement strand
TCTTCGTTCGCCTCGGAAAACTGCGCAGCGCCCGCCTCGATCTCATCCAAAATCTCGAGCAGTCCCGCCTCAATGGCCGCCGCGTCCTCCTCCGTCAGGATGCCCTGCTTCGCCAGCATTTTGGCATGCGCGATACTGCCATAGGTGTCTTCCTTATATAGAAGCTGATCGAAGCTGATCGACGCGGCCCATTCGTTCACGTCCGCGCTCATTTCCCTATCAAATCTGCCGCCCCATAGTTTCATTATGTTATTTTCCCTTGTTGTTCCGGTTCTGGATCGCGCGGATCTTCATCGACAGGCTGAACAGGTTGATGAAGCCTTCTGCGTCCGCCTGGTTGTAGACCTCGTCCTCGCCAAAGGTCGCAAATTCCTCGCTATACAGCGAATATGGCGACTTCGTCGCGGCGGCCAGCGCGTTGCCTTTGTAAAGTTCCATTCTGACTGTGCCGGTGACGATCTCCTGCGTCTTGTCGACAAAAGCGTCGATGGCCTCGCGCAGCGGTGTGAACCAGCGTCCATCGTAGACGATCTGCGCGTAGCGCCGGGCGAGCTGCCCCTTTTCGTACAAAGTCTCGCGGTCAAAGACAAGCTTTTCGAGCGCCTTGTGCGCATTCATCAGTATCGTACCGCCAGGCGTCTCGTACACGCCGCGCGATTTCATGCCGACCAGCCGGTTTTCCACTATGTCGATGGTGCCGACGCCGTGGACGCCGCCGATCTTGTTGAGGGCGATGAGGAGTTCGGCGGGCGAGAGCTGCTTGCCGTCAAGGGCAACGGGAACGCCTTTTTCAAATTCGATCTCCACAAATGCCGGCTCATCGGGCGCCTGCTCGATCGGGGAGCTTATCACATGAACGTCATCAAGGTGTGCATTCCACGGATCTTCAAGATTGCCGCCTTCGTGGCTGATATGCCATAGATTTTGGTCGCGGCTATAGATTTTCGCGGCGCTCTGTTCGATCGGGATGTCATGTGCCGCCGCATAATCCAGCAAATCCTCACGTGAGCGGAAATTCCAGAATCGCCATGGAGCGATGATTTTGATAGAAGGATCCAGTGCGTGGATCGTGGATTCAAAGCGTACCTGGTCGTTGCCCTTGCCGGTCGCGCCGTGCGCGATATATTTGGCGCCTTCTTTCTGCGCGATCTCAACTAACTTTTGCGCGATCAGCGGCCGCGCCATCGAAGTACCAAGGAGATAATCATCTTCGTAGATGGCGCCAGCCTTTACGACGGGCCAGATATAGTCGGTAACAAACTCGTCCTTGAGGTCGAGGATATAGCATTTGTCGGCGCCGGTCGCATAGGCTTTTTTTTCTACGGCGCCGAAATCGTCATCCTGCCCGACATCCGCATCTGCCGCAATGATCTCCGCATCATAATTTTCCTTGAGCCAAGTCAGGATGATCGAAGTATCCAGCCCCCCCGAATACGCCAGTACGATTTTGTCTTTTGCCATTTTCCGCTCCGTTCCGTTCGCCGCATACCACGGCCCAAACAATGCCAATCATTATGGGATTCAGTATATCGCAGCGAAGCGGGCAAATCAACAAATGACAGGGTTGTGAAGTTATATTATAATTATTTGATTATGAAAAAGAATGTTGGCAGCCTTCGAAGAACGATTATGGCAGCAATGCTTTCGCTGGTGCTGTTGGTTGCCGTTGTGCTCGGCGTATCGGGCGGATTGACCGATTACCGCGAGGCGTCGGCCCATATCGACCGCTTGATAGCGGTCTCGAACGAGGCTTATGCAGAGGGGCTTGGCGACTACCTGACAATGGCCATGTCGGATGTGCGCTCGATCGCCGAATCTGGAGCGATCACGGCTGCGGATTTGACCTACGAACAGAAACAGGGAGCCATCACGCGCATTGCAGAGGCGCGAGGCGACATCGCGTCGATTTATGTCGTCAGCGCGGCGGGTGTGGCCGTCAACGACGCCGAGGCCGAGGACGTCGGAGAAAATTATGCGAATGAGCCGTTTTTCATCGAAGGCATGACGCATCAGGGCGGCTGGATCGACGTCCCGTACTGGGATGAATGGAACGATATGGTCACGATGACGATCTCATACCGGATCGACGGCGCGCTGGGATTTTCCGGGCTTGTCTGCATCGATATCGCTTATGATACGGTGCGCAATCTGACGACTTCGAATACGCTCGGTGAGACGGGCTACAGTTTTCTGATGGATGCGGATGGGATCATGCGTTCGATTGAAAACGAGCAGTTGGTGATCGATGAAGTAGCGGCGACGGAACTGTATCCCGGCAATACGGAGGTGAATGCTTTCCTTGTCGCGGCGCTGGCGGAAAACGCCGCGCAGTCCGGCGATCTCACGGCGGGAGGCGAGCGGATTCGTCTCTATGTCTCAACGCTTTCTTCGACGGGGTGGAAATATGTGACCGTCATCAAAACGGATGAATTCATGGACAGCTTTGAAAATCAGCTGCGGGTCAGCATCGTCACAGCCGGTCTTTGCCTGCTCGTTGCCGTTCTGCTTGCGCTGGTGCTGTCCCGGCGTATCGCGAACCCGATCTCGGCGATGCGAAAGCGTATGGAGCGACTCGCGGAAGGCGATCTGCATTCGCCGCTGCCGGACGGAGAGGGCGCCGGCGAAGTTGGTCTGCTCTACGGCGCCATGGAGACGTCGCTGCATTCGCTTTCCTCCTATGTCACCGATATCTCGTACAGTCTGGAACGTCTGGCGAAAGGCGATCTGACCAGCGCAAACGAAGGCCCGGCCGGGGCCGCCGAGTATTGGGGGGACTATCTTCCGATCCGCCACAGCATGGATGAACTACGGAACTCGCTGGGTGAATTTTTTGCAGAAACAAGAGGTACGACGCGGCTTGTGGCGAAGACTTCCGTGCAATTGGCCGCCGCTTCGGAAGAACTTGCCGGCACGGCGAGCGAGAAGGCGGCCGCCATCGACCGTACCGCGCAGCGCTTTCGGGAGATACGTGATGTGCTGGCCGGTACGGCGGAAGAGACGCTGGAAACACTCGAAAAGACGCGTGCCACGCAGCGCGAATTGACGACCAGCAGCAAAGATATCGATATGATGCTCGCCGCCATGCGTGAGATCGGAGAGATCAGCGAGTCAGTCATCAAAATCGTAGGTGAGATCGACGATATCGCCTTCCTGTCCAATATACTTTCGCTCAACGCCGCGATCGAGGCGGCGCGCGCGGGGCAGCACGGACGGGGGTTTGCCGTCGTTGCGGATGAGGTACGCGAACTTGCGGGCAAGAGCGGCGAGGCGGCGCAGTATACAGGGGGCCTGATTGCAAAATCCTCCACAGCGGTAGAAAAAGGCCGCACGATAGCGAACGAGACGCGCGGGAAGATCGACGGTGTTCTCGAGCTGCTCGACCGGGTGACGGAACTCATGGAACGTATCGAAGGGGCGATCGCCGGTCAGGCCGCTGCCGCCAAAGACATCTACGAGGACATCAACCGCCTCAACAAGCTCGTGCAAAGCGATACGGCTATGAGCGAGGAGACCGCCTCCGCCAGTACGGAACTTTCCGCAGGCATGAGCAAACTGCACGACGATATCGCACGGTTCAAGACGGACGAATAGAGAAAGCGAGTTATCGCATGATTATTACAACAGCGCCCGTTTCTCTTGTGAACGCCCGAAAATCACACTTTCGAGGCTTGAAAGTGTGATTTTGCAGGCTTAACAAGAGAAAACAATTTGCCGCGCCGCACCGTCCGTACCGCCTTGCCGCACCCGCCCGCTACTTCTGAGGAAATGCTTTGCCGAAGTATCGCCGCTTAGGTATTTTCATCTTCGTCAGTTTGCGAATCAGCGCCCCGTTATAGACGTCCTTCCAAGTAGCGCGAAACACCTCAAATCCCATCTCCCGCAATTTATCTTCGCGTACCTTTTCGTCAAACAAAACATCTGGTTCAGAATACTTACGCTTCCCGTCCAGCTCAAAAACGATTCTCCTCCCGCGGCATTTCCAATACATATCGACGCGCGCGACATGTACGTGATCCTCATAAAAATCGACCTGCTGCCGCGGCATCTTGTATCCGCCCTCATAGAGCGCGGCCCACGCAATTGTCTCCAGCGGAGATTCGCACTGGCCCGTCGCATGCCGCAGCAATCGTTCAAGCACATTCTTCCATCGCCTTCCCGGCCGCCGCGCAATCTCCTCCCGAAGCTGCCCCTTGGTAAACAATTTCTTGTTCAGACAATAATTGATGGATACCAACAGCGATCCCGGCGAATCAAATTTTGCCAAATCACATACGGCACGCGCCGGGGAGACGACCCAAGTGCCGCGCAATATCGCCGCATTGGGGTCTTCCGTCCCGTAGCGCCAACGAATGAAGTCCGTCCCCTTGGCTTTTTCACTGACACAATGCGGCCGCATTTCAAAGTCGTCCAAGCGGGGAATGCCATAAATAGCGCAGGCGCTTTGTCCCGTAAATACCAGCCGTTTGCGGCGTTTTGCAACACAAGCGCACAAGTCGACGTGCTGCGCCTCCGGAGTCATCAGCCCCCAAGCGCTCTTTTCCGCATAATAATGCACAGCGACGACGATGTATTTTGCTTCATCCAATGGTTTCGTACTGTACCTCATAATTCGCCTCTTTCTTTCTGCCTTCCGGCCCGTGTTACCAGTTGAAGCATTGCCTGCCCGGCGCGTGTTCCATACTCTTCTTCGGAGGCAAACCGAACCCGGAACGACAACGCTCCCACATAATACCATATCCCATATTTTACCGCAACCATTTTATTCAATTATTTGAAGAAATTAGAATTAATTCTACCGTCGTTCGTCCTTTCGAGACTTGTCCACTTCCTCGTTTCTCTTGTGAACGCCCGAAAATCACACTTTCGAGGCTTGAAAGTGTGAGTTTGCAGGCTTAACAAGAGAAGAAATACTTGCGGATTTCATTTTCATTTATGTCGTTCTGAATACAGTCAGGTTCAGGGGCATGACACTGGCATGAACATGAATATGGCGGCGGCGCGGCGGGGATGGTAGAATGTGATAAGGCAGAAGTGAGATGTTGATGGCGCTGTATTATGATTATGGATATTAGGGAGGAACTATGGCTACGAAATTTAGGGACCGGTTTGATATGGATCGGGCGATTTTGGATGAGCTGACGGCGCCGGGGTATGCGGGGCTTGAGATGGGGTTCCGGCAGATTGACGGCGGCGATTATTTTGCGGCGACTTATTGCCGGTTTCCTTATGCGAAGGGCAAGATGGTCGATTGGTGGTTTTCGACCTTTCTTACGGACACCGGCAGTTACCGGATTTGGAGCCCGGATCACATCAGCTTTCGCTGGGACGACAAGAAGCGGCCGGGGACGATCGTCGGCGCGACGCATATCAGCGAGGAATATCTCGGGCCGGAACTCATCCCGATGGAGATCAGCTTTTTTGACCCGGCGGATATTTTTGACACGACTAAATTTGCGGAGACAGACATTAGTTACGTCCTCGTCGCGGAAAACCATACGCATGAGGGCGAGCTGATCAGTATGTTCCTGCACGTCGTGCGCGATACTTATTTCGGCTGCGAGATGCGCAACCGCTTTTGGGTTCCGAATTCGACCGATGCGTCCGCCGCCGACCTGGTCTCGCACAACGCCCGGGAGATGGGCAGCCTCGCGGAGATCCTGCCGAGCCTCTACCAAAAGTCGCTTTGAAAAGGGTGTACGACAAATAAGTAGGTAGCCGGAAGCAATACCCATCCAAAATGTTTGTTTGGCAAGAAAACAAATAATAGGGAGCGCCATGCCGATGATGACAAAGCGCTCCCTGCAAGTTT
>JAISJT010000141.1 GCA_031261395.1 Eubacteriales Family XIII. Incertae Sedis bacterium | reverse complement strand
GTGACGAGATCCGGAAATACCTTTTTGCAAGTCGGCTCTTCGCAATGCAAGCATGGCATGGGAAGGAAATTGGCGTTAACTCTGGGGTACTGTCCCCTCTCCTTGCGCTGAATGTTGCGCCAGCGGTGTCCGTGTCTCGGTTGCTCATCCGTATACGGGAGCCAGCTGTTCATATAATGTTCGTCCTTACAGGCAATGAAACAATTGTTGCAATCGTGACAAAACCGAACATCGATCACAAGATAATTCTTTATAGTCATTAGTTGGTTCCTCCATCCCACTTCTCAAGCTCAATGCGATAATGCTCTGTGGCCATGCCCGATGTGTGCTTGCCGATAAACTGGCTCGAACTGAGGATGTTCACACAACCGCCTCTGTCGGCCGATGCCCCGGGTTTGCCAAGGGGACTGTATTCCGCACAAGACTCATAGGAATGGCAGGTTCCCTGAGGTACGCGCTCTGTGAGCTGCGCCGCCAGGATAACTGCGCCTCTGTCGTTGTAGGCTTTGACAAGATCGCCTTCTTTGATACCGCGTGCTTCCGCATCTTTCGTATTGATACGGATGATCCAGTACTCCCAATCGCCCACTTTGACACGGTGATCCTTGATATCGTTCATCCAGGCGTCTTTGCCGTCGCCCATGGTATGGAAACTGAATCTCGGATGCGGCGAAAGCACGGCCAACGGGAACTTGTCGGTATCTTCGAAATGCCAGCCTGTCCACGGTTTGATGTACTGTGTGAGCGGCGGACGTGTCTCGTCCTTGCCCAAACCCTGCTCTTCGAGCGAAGCGTCAAAACGAGCAAGACTGTTCGAGTACAATTCGAGTTTTCCGGACTGTGTCTGGAGTCCCTTGAACTGCACCTGATCCGCCGGGCGGAATCTGCCGGGCGCAGGAACGTCGATCTCGCGGCCTTCGGCGTACCAGCGGAACGCAGGCGTACGCGGCCGGTCCGGCGCATCCGGAACTACCGCATATCCCTTTTCGAAGAATCTTTCCCATGTGGTGATCTTGCTGACGTCTGTAGCATAGAACATTTGCTTGACCCAATCGAGTTCGGATTTGCCTTCGGAGAACGGACCGTCAATGCCCAGTTTCTTTGAAAGCAGCCTGAAGATCTCGTAGTCGGATTTCGACTCGCCTCTGGGCTCCACGCACTTCATTTGCAGACTGATCATCCGGTGGTTGGCCTGCGTAAAGGAACCGGGGATATAGCCCGCGCAGTTTGCAAACTCGGAAATGTCCCAGCGCTCAAAGTTCGTGCAGGCCGGCAGGATGATGTCGCCAAACTGCGTCTCGCCCTCGAACCAGATCGACTGGAAGACGGACATCGGCATGCCTTTGGACTGATACATCCTGGCGTAGCGGTTTGTGTTGCCCATCGTACCGATGTGCGGACCGCCGTACTTGTACCACATTTGAATGCGGGAAAATCCGTCTGCCGGATATTTGTACAGATGGAACTGCTGCTCGATCTGCGCACCGACAAAGCCCTTGCCGCGCCATTCCATCTTGCCGCCGACAGCAAAACACTCGGGGATTTTGAAACGGGGAATGAACTGGGAAGCAGGCACATTGAGGTTGGATGCGGCAGGCCGCGAACCTCTCGTGTACTCGCTTTCGCCGTCGAACATGCGGTAGACCAATTCCAGACCTGCCGCCGAGTTGTCGCAGTCGCCCGCGATCCCGCCTTCGGCATAGCCGGGGAAGTAGAAATTGTAGTCCGTCGGCGCACCCTGCGTCGTGGAATACATATTGATGCCGGGCTTGCCAAGACCTTGCAGTGCGGCCAGCGCGATCATCATGCGGGCCCATTCCATTCCGGACGGGCCGCGGCAAGCGCCGCCCCAGCCACCGAGTCCGCCGGCAGCGAGCTGTGTCTTGTTTTTCGCCCATTCTCTGGCCAGCGCCCTGATGTCGTGCGCGGGGATGCCGGTCTCGGCTTCGCCCCATTCGCTCGTCTTGGCTACGCCGTCTTCGCCTTTACCAAGGAGGTAGTCGCTGAACTGTTCGAATCCATAAACTTTGTCCGCAACATATTCTTTGTCGTAAAGACCTTCCGTGACCCAAACATAGGCGATCGCTGCGGCAAGCGCGGGATCCGTGCCGATGCGCGGGGAGAACCATTTGTCCGCCCAAAGCACGGCAGAGTGATTCATGTAAGGATCAATGAAGACCATCTTGATCCCCATCTCCTTCATCCAGCGGCGGCGAATCGTACTCTCGTGAGCCGAGTAGATGCCGGCGTTTGTCTCCGGATCCGATGACCAGAAGACGATCATTGTAGAATTTTGCATACAGTCTTCAAACAGATCCCACTGTTCGGGATTGCCCAGACCGCCGGTGAAACCCCATGAATGGATGCCGCCCCAGTGCCAGCCTTCCCAGCTGTCCGGATTGTGATCCGCATAGGTGATGCCCGCGAAGTTCATGAACCGGAAAAGTGTGCTGTGCCGATAGCCGACATTGCCCCACATATGGTGAGAACTCGGCGTACAGGCGATCGCACCCGGACCATATTCACGCTTGATGCGCATCATTTCGTTACAAACGATATCCGAAGCCTCGTCCCATGAAATTCTCTCATAACCGGGATAGAGCGGATCTTCTTTGATCTCCGGATACTGCGCTGCCAGTGACTCGCCTCTGAATTCGATGTTGCGCTCACCGTTGACGTCGAAACCGATACGCTTCAGCGGATACAGGACTCTTCGATTTGTATTGACCATGGTTTTGAAACCGGCCGTATAAACCGAATACGTCGTTTTCCTCGGTGGCGTATACGTCTTGCCATCCTGCGCTACAACCTCCCAGCCTTTCGGATCGTCGTCCGCAAAGTCCATCGGGTAGATTCGAACGATCTCATCGCGATCGACATCTACATCGACGAAAACCGGACCTCCGGTGGATGAATTGGTTTTCCTTACTATCTTACCCAATTTCGTCTCCTCTCTTCTCTTCTCTTCTCACTCCCGGCGCCCTACACCGGTCATTGTGACAACGGCCAAACAAAGTAAGTGTAACAGATTTGTACAAATTAGCAATAATGCATTGCTTTGTTTTATTTTTTTGTGAATATGCACAAAGAGCGCCATTCGCGCGCATGAGAGAACAAAAGTGGTTTTTCAGCCGTGCCTGTGGTATCATTTTGCACGTGGAATATGAATGGAGTATATATCTGAATATTGAGGCGGCAGGGTGACAGGTATCGTATTTTTCGTCGTCACCGTTGCGCTGGTCTTTGAGTTTATCAATGGTTTTCATGATACGGCAAACGCGATTGCGACCTCTGTTTACACGCGGGCGCTGACCGCAGGCAAAGCTATCGCCCTCGCGGCGGTCATGAATCTCGTCGGCGCGATGGCCGGCAATGCAGTCGCAAACACAATTGCGCACGGACTCATCAACGAAGGCGTCGAAATCAAAGAATGGGTCATCCTGGCGGCTCTTTTAGGCGCGATCATTTGGAACCTCATCACCTGGTGGCAGGGCATACCCAGCTCAAGCTCCCACGCGCTCATAGGCTCCCTCGTTGGCGCAGCGATGGTCTATACAATGGGCGTTGGGGATATCACCTGGAGCGGAGTCGTGCAAAAAGTGATCATTCCGCTCATCTCGTCCCCCTTCCTCGGATTCTTCTTTGGTTTCGCCATCATGAAGCTGATATTCAAACTTTGTCAGGGGCACTCACCGGGTCACGTCAATGGCTTTTTTTCCAAAATTCAAGTGGTGACCGCCGCCTTGGTCGCCTTCTCCCATGGGATGAACGACGCCCAGAAGACGATGGGCATCATCACTCTTGCATTGATCTCGGGCGACGTACTGCCTGCAGGGTCGAATGTACCCTGGCAGGTCAAGGTCATCTGTGCGGTCGCCATCGCAGCGGGTACTTCCGCCGGCGGACAGCGCATCATGAAAACGATGGGCGGCGGCGTGACAAAGCTTCAGCCCCCGGGCGGATTTGCCGCACAGGCTTCCGCGACCATAGTCATCGAAGCGATGAGTTTTTTGGGTGCGCCGATCTCCACGACGCATGTTCTGACCAGCGCTGTGATGGGCGTGGGCAGCGCCAAGCGTCTGTCCGCAGTGAAATGGGGAAAAGCAAAGGACATCGTGGTGACCTGGGTCATCACCCTTCCGATATGCGCAGCCTTGGGCGGCGCCTGCTGCCTGCTGATAGGACTCTTTGTATAGAGGCGGCAATAATAATCCTACATTAGACTTGGGATGATTGTCACATACAAGCCTGTCAGGATCGCACTTGAAATCACGCCGCAGACATTCGCCCCCATCGCGTACTGAAGGATCCAGACGCGTTTGTCAAGCGCATGCACCTCATGCTGGGCGATCTTTGCCGTCGTCGGCACGCAGGACACGCCCGCGACCCCGATCGTCGGATTGTAATTTTTCTTGTTGATGCCGTATACTACATAGCCTCCGATGATACCGCCGACCGCCGCAACGCCGAGAGCGATAAATCCGAGGATCAGCAGTTTCAGTACCTTTGGATCCGCAAAGGTATTGACGTCGCAAAGGATACCGAGCAGCAGCCCGAGGAAAAATGTTGCCGTATAAAGGAAGACGTTTTCCAACAATTTCTGATAGTTGGGCATCACGGCTTCGCGGATCGCGTTGCCAAGGAAGAAACTCAGGAACAGCGGCGCCGCCACCGGGAACAGCAGGCAGAGCGCTGCGCAAGCCACGACATCGAAAATGATACGCGCCTTGGGGCTGATCGTCCGTGAATCCTGCTCACGCAATTGAATCGCTTTCGCACGCAGATGTTTGGGAATCAAGATCTTGACGAGGGCCGGATAAAATCCGTAGCAAATGGAAAGGTACAAGTAGGCAACGATCGTGATCGGCACAAAGAGATCCTTGGCAAGGAGCAGGCTCGTAAACAGTACCATCGGGCCGTCTGCCGTGCCGATGATTGCCGCCGCCGCAGCCTCACCCGGACTAAAGCCCATCGCCGTCGCGATCGGGAAGGTCAGGATCGTACCGAGCTCCGCAAACATCGCAATCAGCATGCTCGTGAACGGATATTTGAGCACAGGGCTGATATCGCAAATGACGCCGATGCCCATGAAGACAATGCACGCGATGAGGCCGTTGCTGAAGGTCAGCGTATAGATCGGCTGCAAAAAGTCGATCTGCATGACATTCATCAGACCTTCCGTAGATGATTCCATCGGGGCGATCATGATATTGGTCAGGTCGTTCTCGGCGCCGTCTACAGGAATCGCCTTCAGGAGCATGCCCGCATTGATCGCCGTCATGCCAAAGCCCATCGGGATCATGATGAGGGGTTCCAGCACGCGCTTGAATCCAAGGAGAACGAGTACGACGCCCAGAATGATGAGAACGATCCGCCCGATCGCTATCGTCGGATCCTGAGCGAACAGAGAGCCTATGCCCTGAAAGAGTTCCAGCAAATTCATTGTGCCGCCCCTCCTTCTTTTTCCGCTGCCTTCGCCGCCGACTTGGCGTCCGAATGACTGATCACAAAGGTAATCAATTTGATCAGCGCCGCCATGCCGAGTGCAATGGCAAAGCCCATCACATAAATCTGACCCGAAGTCAGGAAAGCCTGTCCAATACCCATTTCTCCGCCTTCCCTAATTCATCTCGCGACGAATTGCAATCGTGAACACGACGGCACAGACTGCAATAATCACTATCACGGCAACGATGCCTCCAACGCCAATGAACATTCCTCGCCTCTTTTCCGTTCAACCCGTTCACCGAATCTATTCGGTGAAAATCAAATATAAAAGGCATGATATCACAAAGGTTCCGCAGACGCAACTGCTGCGCTGCGGAACCTATTATTGATTTAGTTTTTTGTTCGCCCCCATCGGCGCCGGGCCTCGTCGATTTCTTCTTGCTCTTGCTGGCGGGCCCGATCGGGTACGTATACCTCTCCCGCCAGGGCCGCCTGCTTTCGCATTCGTTCGTCGACGAGCTCCTGATCCGCCTTGCGCTCCTCCTCCGTCATATCACTCCTGCCCTTGCTTTTTAGAATTGTCACAAAAGCCACGATGATCAGGACTATGACGACGCCAAAGACAATGGGAACGACGACATTGATATCGGCTGAGGCATCATCACCGAACAGTACTTGAAAGGGACCTTTTTCATTATTTAGAATCTCAACCATTTTATTTCCTCCATAATAATAACATTAACTTTTGCATCCTGCGTTTCACTTCGCAATATCCTTACAGGGCGCTGTCGGCCTTTAGTACCGCATTTAGCAGTACATTGGCGCCGTGCCATGTCTGCTCGGGCGTCGAATACTCGACGGTGGTGTGCGAGAGTCCGTCCTTGCTCGGGATGAAGATCATGACGGCGGGCAAGAGTTCGCTGACGTACTGTGCGTCGTGACCTGCGCCCGAATACATGCGTTTGTAGGTATATCCCAGCTCTTTCGTTGCACCTTCAACAAAGTCGAGGAGCTGCGCGTCGAACTCAATAGTCTTGCGGCCCCAGTGCTCATCATAATATAGCGTGCAGCCAAGCACTTCTGTGGGCAGACCCTTGATGACAGAAACGACTTTGTCAAGGATCCCCATGTCGCGGTGCCTCGCGTCAAGCGAAAATTTGATTTGCGCCGGCACGATCGTATGGATATTTGGCTTGCAGAAAATCTCGCCCATCGTGAAGACCAATTCGGGGTCGATCGCCCCAAGCTGTTCCCACAGATCTGTGATGACCTTTGACGCTGCGCGGAGCGCGTCCTTGCGGTAGGTCTGCGGAGTCGTACCCGCATGAGACGCTACGCCGTCAAGGATGATGTCGTAGTTGACCATACCGACGACGCCGCCTACGACGCCGATCTCAAGGTCTTGCTCTTCAAGGACGGGGCCCTGCTCGATATGCGGCTCGAAATAGGCGAGGTACTCTTCTTTGTTCAGGCGGTTTTTGGCGTCGCCTACCCAGCCGCTGGACCGGAGCGCCTCGCCAAATGTCGTCTGTCCGCCGGTCTCTTTGACAGCCAGCATCTTTTCTTTTTCGAATTTTCCGAGGACGATGCCCGAACTCATCATGGCCGGCTCAAAGCGTGCGCCCTCTTCATTGGTCCAGATCATGACCGTCAGCGGATGGCGGTGCGGGATCTTGTCCGTGACGACCGTCTCTATGACCTCGAGGCCGGACAGGACGCCGTAGATACCGTCGTAGTTGCCGCCGCTGCGAACCGAGTCCGCATGCGAGCCGACTACGATGCGCTTTGCGTCCGGGTCGCTGCCGGGCAGGGTCGCATAAATATTGCCGATGTCATCGCTGACGACCGTCAGGCCGAGAGCCTCTGTGCGGCGTTTGAACTCCGCACGCGCCTCAAGCGCCGGCGCCGACAATGACAGCCGCGTGATGCCGCCGCCTTCGAGCGCCCCGAACTTGCTGAACGCCGTGATCTTTTCCGTCATTCTTTCCTTGCTAGTCGTATACATTGCATTCTCCTCTCGTCATTCGCCGGCTTGACCGGCGAATCCACTATCTAATCCCCGCGATGCGCCTTGCGACGTGCACGCCCGAGGCCGACGCCTGCGACAGGCTGTGCGTCACGCCCGAGGCGTCGCCGATCGCATATAGCCCCGGCACCCGCGTCTCGAGGTTTTCGTCCACCTCCACTTCGCTGTTGTAAAATTTGACCTCCACTCCGTAGAGCAGCGTATCGTCGTTGGATGTTCCGGGTGCGATCTCGTCGAGCGCATAAATCATTTCGATGATATCGTCAAGCTGACGCTTGGGGATGACGAGCGACAGGTCGCCCGGCGTCGCCTTCAGCGTAGGCACCGTGAAAGATTTCTCCATGCGCCGTTTGTTGCTCCGGCGTCCTTTGATGAGATCGCCGAAACGCTGGAGCAGCACGCCTCCGCCCAGCATATTGGAAAGCCTCGCGATGGATTCGCCGTACTCGTTTGACCCTTCGAAGGGCTCCGTGAGCCGGTTGCTCACAAGCAGCGCAAAATTCGTATTGCCCGTCTGCAGCGCCGGATCCGCATAACTATGACCGTTGACAGTGATGATGCCGTTCGTGTTTTCCGTCACCACCTCACCGTAGGGGTTCATGCAAAACGTCCGCACGAGGTCGTTGTATTTGTCCGTCTTGTAGACGATCTTGCTCTCGTAGACCTCATCCGTGATATGCGACCAAACCTCAGCCGGCAATTCGACGCGCACGCCGATGTCTACGCGGTTGCTCTTGAGCGGCACGCCGAAACCGTCCATGATCCCCGAAAGCCATTTGGAACCCGAGCGTCCCGTCGCGAGGATCACGCTCTTTGCCGCATAGGTCTCGCCCGCCGCCGTAGTCACATGAAATCCGTCCGCCGTCTTTTCGATACCCTGAACATCAGCGCCAAACCCGATGTCAATACTATCTTTCATATAATCGTAAATATTGGCGAGGATCTTCACGTTGCGGTCCGTCCCGAGATGACGCACTTTGGCGTCTAACAGGTGGAGATTGTGCTGCAGGCAGGCACGCTTGAGTTCGCTGCCCGCCGTGCTGTACAGTTTGGCCTCCTGACCGCCCATGCCAAGTAACACGGAATCGACGTACTCCATCAGGGAAAGCGCCACACTCCGGCCAACGCGCAAATGCAGGTCGCCTCCAAACTCTGTCGTTATATTATACTTACCGTCCGAAAGGGAACCTGCGCCTCCATAGCCGCTCATGATGCTGCACGGAACACAGCCGATACACGCTTCGATCCTGCCTTCGGAAATCGGGCATTTGCGCGCAGCAAGCTCGCGCCCTCTTTCCAGCATCAAGACCTTTTTGTCCGATCCCAGTTTTGTGAACTCGTAAGACGCGAACACGCCGCCGGCGCCGGCGCCGACGATGATAATGTCGTAAGTATTATTCAAGGTTTACTCTTCTTCTTCGTCCTCGAAGCCCATCAGCTCGTCAAACGCCTCGACGACTTTGTCAAACTCTGCTTCATCCTCGATGTCGATCAATTCGAATTCGTCGCCGTCTTCGCCATCGACTTCGGCATAGCCATACAGGTAGACGTCGTCGCTGCCATCGTCGGGAACGAGGGCGATGTATTCTTTTCCGTCGACATCAAAGACGCCCATCACCTCGGTTTCCACTTCGGTACCGTCATCGTACTCGAGCGTCACGACCATCGGTTCGTCGTCTTCTTCAGCGATCTCGTCTTTTGTCTTGTTTGCTGACATGGTAATCCCTCCGTTGTTCATCCACTGATTTGTACGAATTAT
>JAISJT010000100.1 GCA_031261395.1 Eubacteriales Family XIII. Incertae Sedis bacterium | reverse complement strand
AAACACAAGAAATACTTTTCTGATACTCAAAATTTCTATCTTGATTATGTGATTTTCGGACGTGTTTTCTTATGATGCCCGTTGAAATTACACAATGTCGCTTAAGTTAACGACATTGTGAAATCTCAGCGCTACTTTAATCGGGGGGAAAGTCGGGGGAAAGCGATCAAGATAACAGTATGAGCGTAGAAAAATCCGAAACGGAAGAACGGATATACCAAAACACGATGCCCTCGTTTTCTTCATATGTATAGAAAACCGTAAACCAATGTACCGTAAATGACCGAAACGCTCTGCCGGAATATTTAGACGAATATTCTCTGCGCGTCGGAAACAACTGCGGATTTTGCCGCAGGAGTTCTTCTTTGCGTTTCAATTCAGTCTGGAATTTTTCGATATGCAAATCTCCCAATTCAGGAGAGTCCTTTTCGATAAAGTAATTCCAAATGGTTTTGATGGCGGCAAGCAAATCAACTGCTGCCGAATCACTATATCGGAGATTGGTCATTTATAATCGAATTTAGCGACCATGTCCCATACTTCGTCGGAAGAAAGCAAGGTAGAACGACCTGCTTCATATTCCCCAACGCGACGGTCAAGTTCTTCAAGGTCAACTTTCGCCTGAGCGTTTTCACGAATCACCTTGCGGCGTTCGATTTCTTTATCAATATCAATCTTTGCGGCAAGTGCCATTCCATTCACCTCATTTCCTCAATGATTTTATTTCCTAAACGCATTATAGCACAGGCACGAAAATATTTTATTATCATTAGAGATAAAAAATTAGAGATAAAAAATCGGGAGCAAGCAGAAAAGTATATCCCTCTTCAACTTGCCCCCGTCTTGGCGTTCTCAGTCAGACCTTGCTTATTGGTGAGGGTGCTGATGTTAAAACGGTTTCCGGTTGTCTTGGTCATGCAAATTCAGCGATCATGTTGAATTTGTACTCGCATATGCTCAAATCAAAGGACAAAGAAGCCGCAGACAAACTTGACAATTTACTCGCGCTAAATCCCTCAAATGTTGTAAATTTCAACGATTTTCACCAAAAACGGGGGAAAGTCGGGGGAAATCGCTAAGTTTTTCGTCGATTTCACTAAAAATTACAGGCATAAGAAAACCCCTGAACGTTGAAATTCAGGGGTTCCTGCTTGGTTGCGGGGAGCGGACTTGAACCACTGACCTCCGGGTTATGAGTTGACCCTGTCCATTTTCCTATACTTGCGTGAAGTTGTATTTGCATTGAAAGGCGAATGTTTGCGCATATTTTCACTTTCCAATAAATTCCTCTGTTTTGTTGCAGATACGAGTAGTTTTGCAACAGATTTGCAACAAGTTTACAGAGGGTTTTTCTGCTGATTGTAACGCTGGCTCAACATTAGAACGCAATGGGCATAAGGGAAATCTGTTCCCACATTCGTGTGAAAGTTGGCAGTGCCAACGGATTTCTTTGTGCCCGTAATAAGCGACGCTTGCTGTACACTTTCTGTACGAGTGCTGTACATTCTCTGTACAAGTACGTCATTTTGCTGTACGTCATTTTTCCGATATTTATATAATTATCTTGTCGAAAACTGTTAATCGCCGTTGTTTCCTGCCAACATCGCAAGCGGTGAAGATTGCGCTGCTTGCTCGTTGTAACTCTTGATTGCATGGGAATAGACGTTGAGCGTGGTTGTTGGTTGCGCATGACCCAAGCGGTCGGAAACGGCGCGAACGGGAACACCGGCCATGATGAGGTGGGTAGCGTTCGTATGCCGCAGGGATTTCAGGGGTAGCCTTGGTAGTTTTGTTGTCGCAATAAATTTTGTGAACCAACGCGACAAGGTATCAGGACGCATTGCTTCACCTTTCCAATCGGTGAATACATAGTCGGTTTGTACCCATCTGTCTCCGGCAGCAAGCCTGCGTTCTTTTTGATAGGCGCTATATCGTTTCAGCAAGGTAACCATATTTTTTGAGAGGGCAATCATTCTGTTGCTGGATTCGGTTTTTGTCGTGTCTTCGAACACTCCTTTTTCGGGCGTGTAAAGCAGATTTCTTTCTATCGTCAATCTGCCATCGGTTAGGTTGAGGTCGCCCCATTTGAGACCGAGAAGTTCACCTCGCCGCATTCCGGTATCAAGCAGGAGATAAATCGCCGTCCGAAACGGATTTTCGGCTTTCTCAAGGTGTTTTATGAGCGCGGTCGTCTCCGCATCATCAAAGGCCTTCGCCTCTTTTCGCTTGACCGATGGCGGCCTCACTCTATCACAGGGGTTGTCGGGAATGATTTGCCAATAGACTGCTGTTTGCAAAATGACAGAGATAAGGCGGTAGTAGTGCAAGAGTGTTTTTTCCGAGTATTTGCTTGTATTGTCCGAAACGAAAGTTTTTTCAAACTTCCTACCGAGCGTCTCACAAATTGTCATCGCGGTCTTATAAGACACAGGCTTTCCTCTTTCCGCTTGCCGGAGCGTGGAATAGGCGAGGCCTGCCTCTTTTGCAAACTTTTCTTTGCCGATTTTTTGCGTGAGTTTTGCGAGATCGACAACGGAGGTGCATTTTGCATCAAGCCGTTTTCCTTTTTCCGCGAGGTCGGACATAAATTCGATGATGTGCAGCGGTTGAAGTTTTGTCAATTCAATATTCCCGATCGCGGCATTGATTGTAGGGAGCATACCTCGATACCTGTTGATGGTCATGGTTTTGAGATTCTTTTCAGCGTGTTCCACCATCCATGTGTCCGTAAAGTCCTTGAACGTCTGCCTTGAACTGAAATATTTGCCGTTTTGCACCTGATCTTCGAAAGTCGCCGCTACGAGCTTCAATTCCCGTTCTATCTCTCGCTTGTTCATGCCGGGAGTGGGTTTCCAAGTTTTGTTTTTGCGATCAGCCTTGCCTCCGGCGGTGACGGAAACCTGAATCAAATAAGTTTCACCGCGCTTAATGATTGTCGCCATTATTCTTCTCCCTTCTCGGAAAGTTGTCCTTTCTCTCCAAATTCATACAGATAAAGGCTTACTTTATCTCTGGCATTATCAAGTTCTGTTCCAAAGGACAAGCCTTCAATGCGATCGGCAATATAGTCCATATAACGGATGCCGCTATATACGAATCGTGCCCGATGATCTGTTTGTTCACTGAAAAGAGTGCTCGCCCTTTTTATCGAAATCAAATCATTGGAATCCGTTTTATCTGTTAACACCTTTAGTTTTTTGATGTAATTTTCGTATTCCGTTGTTTGGGTTAATACATTGCGAAGTGCCGGATTTTGTATGTTCACGGGTAGATCTGCTCTCGCATCGAAAAATATGTGAAGTGCTTTTTTGTATCCGTCTATATCCATTTCAATAAAAAGTTCGGCGAGACTTTGCGAAAAACCTGTCATGCGGCAGACGGTTTGAAGTTTATCATCGCGACTACGCACAGCGGTTCTTCCGAGAAGAAAATCGGTAGTAATATCAAAATAATCCGCGAGCATCGTCAGCACGTCGATTCCGGGTCGGCTCTTTCCGTTGATGTACTTTTCAATCATTGATTTGGATAGTTTCCCGTCCAGCGCCTCCGATAAATCGCGATAAGAAAGTCCTTTCTCTGCCATCAAATCTCCAAGAACTTCTTGAAAGGTAAGAGTGATTTCGTTTTCCATAATTCATCTCCGTTTGTGGACGCAGTATTATTTTCGCCTACTTGCGTCTATCATTTTGTGCTTTTCCGGAACAACCGAATTTTCGTGCTAACATTTAATTATTGTGGACTAAACTATTATATCGTCCACTAAATACTAACGCCATCACATGCCGCTGTCAAGTAAAAAAGGAGGAAAAATGCAACTGCCAAAGATTAGAACCATGCAGGACGCTTACGAAGAAATCAAGGCCGATGATCCGAATACAGGATTGTCGTTTTATACATTTCGCCAAGCCATTCTCTCGGGCAAGATACCAAGCCGCAAAGAAGGTCGGATTTATCTCATCGCCATGAACAATGTCGCGGAATACCTCGCCGGATCACTTCGCACCGAAGAAAAGGACATACTTTCCGAGAGAGAAATATCCGGCACAAGGAAAATTTCCTGATGAGTGTTCCATCTGCTTTGGATTAGCAAGCATGGAGTGTGTCCGTACACGCCCCACTCCAATTTGTCAGGGTGACCCCTGAACCCCTTTTCAATGCCGAAGATAAATACAATAATATCTATAAACAAGCGTTCTTTTTTTCTTGACATAAGGGTTTTTCATAGTTAAAATAAATTCATAACATTTAACAGACTATATGTTGTGAGGGAATGATTATGAATCTGAATCGAGTACGCATTAAAGAGGCAATGGATCTTATAGGGATCGCAACCTATACGGAACTATCGTTAAGGCTTGGCATTACAAAGAACCAACTGTCGTTCATGTTATCTGATGGATATAGTCCAATCAAGGCGCGTGTGGAAGACTTGTGTGGTGTACTGAACCTCGCGCCCTCAGAGATTATTGAAAATGAAAAAGAGACGATGAATCTTGGAGAACTGCCGAGCGTCGATCGAACGGCGGTAACGGCGGTTGAATTGTTTGCGGGCGCCGGGGGTCTTGCCCTGGGCTTGGAAAAGGCCGGAATTGATACCATTGAATATGTTGAAATTGATAAATTTTGCTGCGAGACGCTGAAGAAAAATCGTCCGTTTTGGAATATTGTTAGTGCGGATATCGCCAAGGTCGATTTTGCAAAATACAAGGGGAAAGTCGATATTGTGACAGGCGGATTTCCTTGTCAGGCCTTTAGTTATGCAGGTAAAAAACTTGGATTTAATGACACGCGCGGAACGCTTTTTCATGAATTTGCGCGTTGCGTAAAGGAAATTGAGCCCACCATTTTTCTTGCCGAAAATGTTCGAGGATTACTTTCCCATGATAGCGGGAGAACGTTTGAAACAATCATCCATGTTCTTGGTGAGTTAGGATATAAAATGCAATACAAGGTATTAAATGCCGCATATTATGGAGTGGGTCAAAAGCGGGAACGCATTTTGATTATCGGTACAAAAGACAATGTCGAGTATGAATTTCCCGAACCCGAAAGTGAAATGACAAAACTTCGGGCGGCGCTAAAAGATTGTCCCGAAAGTGAAGGACAGTCTTATAGCAAGCGGAAAAAAGAAGTGTTGGAGTTGGTTCCCCCCGGTGGGTGTTGGGTCAATCTGCCGGAGGATGTTCAAAAAGACTATTTGGGAGCATCCATTCATTCCGGCGGGGGCAAAAGAGGAATGGCGCGGCGTATTAGTTGGGATGAACCTTGTCTTACGCTGACTTGCAGCCCCTCTCAAAAGCAAACGGAACGCTGCCACCCTGATGAAACACGCCCTTTTACCGTGAGGGAATATGCAAGAATTCAGAGTTTCCCCGACGACTGGGAATTCTGCGGAGGCATTGGTGAAAAATACAAACAAATCGGAAATGCTGTTCCCGTAGAAATGGCTCGCAGGATCGGCGTCACACTGAAAGACAGTATTGAACGCTATCGGTCTGCATCCTCATAGCCGTGCGGTAGTTGTCCTGCTATTTGTTCAGACAACTTCTTTACGACTTCTTCAATAATCTCGGAGCTGTCCATTTCGTCGGCGACTTCAGCAAATGCGTTGATTAGTTTCCCGTAAAACAAAGGGTCGCCGGTAAGATGTTCCCAAAAATCCTGCCCGGCGAGAACCGTATAATTTTTTGCAATTTTTTTGTAGGATGCGGAAAGGCTGCTCTCATCACCGTAGAGTACACCGACGACACAATCAAACAGGGGATTAAAGTCTGTCAATCGATTTGTTCGCGCTAAGTTTTTTATCGCGGTAAAGTGATTCTCGATGGTGGCAACATCGTCATTATTTATAGTCGTTGGTCCTGCTTTAACTTGGCAGTATTTGCGACGTTCATCAACGGCATCCGTATATTCAATATCGATTCCCGAGGTCGTTGAGGCAAATGAAGAAAGAACCTCATTACAGAAAAATTGGAGTTCGTTCCCAAATGTTGTCGATATGGATGTGCCAAGAATACGCGGATACAAAATAACCCGAGCCATACTTTCAGGATCACTGTTCCCAAAAGCGAATTGTGCCAGATATTTCTGGGTAAAGGGATTAATATTAAACGCATCAATATTCTTGAGTTTTAATGTGTTATCCAAATGTTTCGCAGCAATTCGCTCCCGAAAAAAGACCTTCGCCTTTTCAAGTATTTCAAATTCTCTTACCATATCCATGTTGATTCTCTCCTATTACATCAGACTGAGGTAAACAAATTTCGTAATATCTAAAATTATCTTAACACTCTTTCGCTGGTGGTGATAGAAATTCGGGGAAAGAAGTATCATTCCGCGTAAGTGGTTTGAACTCCGTCACGCAGTGTTATGTAAGGTTTTACAACAAATCTGCAACATTTTTAATCCGAAGATGATTCAAAAACGGGAACGGCCGCTGAAATCTTTGAAATTTCAGCGACCTTTTGGTTGCGGGAGCCGGACTTGAACCGACGACCTCCGGGTTATGAGCCCGACGAGCTACCAACTGCTCTACCCCGCGATATTAAGTTTTGGTACCGGAGACCGGGGTCGAACCGGTACGATCTCGCGATCACCGGATTTTAAGTCCGGGGCGTCTGCCTGTTCCGCCACTCCGGCATCGCAAACGGTGTCGGCATTTAATATACGATGGATGGGTGCATTCTGTCAATGGAAAATAGTGGAAGCGGTGTGGATTCGCCGATCAAGTCGGCGAATGACGAGGATAAGTCGGCGAATGACGATGATAAGTCGGCGAATGACGATGATATGTGGTAGAATAAGCGCTATGAAAAAACGAAATGAACTTTACCTTTATATCCTCTGTGCATTCTTTGCGGCGCTGACTGCGGTGTGCAGCCAGATCATGGTGCCGCTGCCTTTCACGCCGGTGCCGATCAACCTTGCCCTACTCGCGGTTTTTGTCTGCGGCACCGTGCTTGGCCCCAAGAAGGGCGCGATCTCTATGCTGATTTACATACTGCTGGGTCTGGTGGGCGTGCCTGTCTTCGCCGGCTTCACGGGCGGCTTTGGCATACTGGCCGGACCGACCGGCGGCTATATCGTCGGATATTTGGCGTCGGCGGTCGTGATGGGCTTGTTGGCGTCGGGCAAAGCTTCGACGTTCAAGTCAAAAGTGATGGAGAAACTGCCGGCGGAGTCCACGAAAAAAAGCGCTCGAACGATAGCAAGCGTTGGTTTGACGCTGGTGACCGGCATACCGGCGATCGCGGCTTGTTATGCGCTGGGTACGGCCTGGTTCATGATCTCTACGGGCACGGGGTTTGCGGCCTCGATGTTGATGTGCGTCATCCCCTTTATTCCGGGCGATTTTGTGAAGATCATTTTTGCGGCTGCTGTGTGCGAGGCTCTGCGGCGTCCGATGCGGGCGCTCGACATTTTGGCTTCGAAATAATATAGTTACTTTAAGGAAAGGAAATTGCAAAACATGTCAGAAGAAATCCTGTTAACAAAAGAGGGGTATGCCGAAAAGATCACACTGCTCGAGGAACTACGGACGGTGAAACGGCCCGAGGTCGCGGAGCGGCTCAAGGAAGCGATCGCGTACGGCGACCTTTCGGAAAACTCGGAATATGACAGCGCGAAGAACGAGCAGGCGGAACTTGAAGATCGCATCGTCAAATTGGAAAACCTGATCAAGAATGCGAAAGTCATCGAGGATAGCGGCGGCAAAGATATCGTGCGCATCGGCCAAAAGGTCACGATCAAAAAAGTCGGCACGAAAGACAAATTGGTGTATACCATCGTGAGTTCGAGCGAGGCCGATCCGATCAACGGCAAGATCTCCAATGTGAGCCCCGTCGGCGCGGCCCTGATCGACAAAAAGGTCAAAGACAAGGTAGATGTGAAACTGCCGAACGGAGTCGCCAGCTACGAAGTCGTTTCCATCGGGTAGTTTTGTATGAGCGAAAATATTGACACGACTTTAGATACAGAAGAACTCGTACTTGAAGAGGATCTGAACGAACTAAGACAGATTCGCCGTCAAAAGCTTGCCGCGCTGCGTGAGCAGGGGCGGGATCCGTTTGTACAGGAATCCTGGGATGTAACGGACTACAGCGAAGCGGTCAAAGCCGCCTTTGAATCGCGTGAGCGGGAACGTCAGGCTGCAGGTCTGGAAGGCCAGCCGGACGAGGATCCGATCCGTGTCTCGCTGGGCGGTCGCATCATGGCCAACCGTCATATGGGCAAAGCCTCTTTCTTTGACTTGCAGGACGCGCAGGGCCGGATTCAAATCTATGTCCGCAAGGACGGCATTGGCGAAGGCGAATACGAATACTTCCTGACCAACGATATTGGCGATATTGTCGGCGTGACGGGCACGGTCTTTCGGACCCGGCACGGTGAGATCTCTGTCAAGGCCGATCAGGTCGTCCTTTTGACAAAAAGCCTGCAGATCCTCCCCAACAAGCGGCAGGGACTCACGGATCCGGAACTTCGCTACCGGCAGCGCTATGTCGATCTCATCATGAATCCAGAAGTCAGAGAGACATTTCTCCGGCGCGCAAAAATTATTCGGGAAATAAGACGGTATCTGGAAGAGGACGAGGGGTTTCTTGACGTCGATACGCCGATTCTCACGATTATCGCGGGGGGGGCGAACGCGCGGCCGTTTGAGACGCACCACAACACGCTCGGCCTCGACATGAAACTGCGGATTTCCAACGAGCTTTATCTCAAGCGCCTGATTGTCGGCGGATTTGACCGCGTGTACGAGATGGGCAAGATGTTCCGCAACGAGGGGATGGATCGCAACCACAACCCCGAGTTCACAAATATGGAACTGTATCAGGCTTACGGGCAGATGGAAGATGTGTGCCGGCTGACCGAGCAGGTCACGAGCCGCGCGGCGTTGGCGGCCACGGGGTCGATGGTCATCACCTATCAGGGGCGCGCGTTCGACCTCACGCCGCCTTGGCCGAGAATCCGTATGCAGGACATCGTGAAGGACAAACTTGGCTTGGATTTCGATACGATAAATACCGACGAAGAAGCGCAGGCGGCCGCGAAATCCGTCGGTCTCGAGGGGGCGGAGAAGATGACGCGCGGGAAAATCATTGCCGAGTTGTTTGAAGAATACGGCGAGGACGATTTGTTTGGGCCGGTATTCGTCACGGGGCACCCGGTGGAAATCAGCCCGCTTTCCAAACGCGACCCTGCGGACCCGCGCATTACGCGGCGGTTTGAAGCCTATGTGAATACGTGGGAAATCGCCAACGGGTTTTCCGAACTCAACGACCCGATTGACCAGTTGCAGCGGTTCCGCGACCAGCAGGCGGCGCTTGAAAAAGGCGACGACGAGGCGCACCCGATGGATGAGGATTTCGTGAACGCGCTGGAGGTCGGTATGCCGCCGACGGGCGGTCTCGGCATCGGCATCGACCGCGTCATTATGTTGATTTGCGACGCGCCGTCGATTCGTGATATCCTCCTCTTCCCGACGATGAAACCGCTGTAAACTGTAACCTGTAAACAGAGAAAACTCGTACTGCCGTCATTTTGCGTCAAAAAAGAGGCGTTTTTCTGCGGAAAATTGCGGCAGTACGAGAAACCGCCGCCAAATGATGAAGAAAACTCGAATTGCCGTCAATTTCCGCATGCGCAACAAGATATTTTCGGTAGTCCTTTCATGCGGCGTAATTTTATAGTAATATAATTAGGTTGCACGCAACATAGTTTCATTTATTCGTTTAACGCAAGAGGTAGCGGGAGATTCGAGAGCATGAAAGGGTACACCAGCGAACAAATCAGAAACGTCTGTCTGCTCGGTCACGGCGGCAGCGGCAAGACCACGGTGGCGGAAGCGGCCTTGGCGGCCACGGGCGCGATCAGCCGGATGGGCCGGATCGAGGACGGCAACACGACCTCGGACTACGACAAAGTCGAGATCGACAAGGGATATTCCATTGTCACGGCCATCGTGCCGGTCGAGTATTCGAAACACAAAATCAATTTCATCGACACTCCGGGCTTCTTTGATTTTTCCGGAGAAGTGGCGGGCGCCATCCGTGCGGCGGAGGCGGCGGTCATCCTCGTGGACGCTTCGGCAGGTGTGCAGGTCGGTACCGAGAAGGCTTGGAATGTCTGCAAAAAATATTCGATACCAAGGATTTTCCTCATCAACAAAACCGACAAAGAAAACGTCAACGTCGCGGACGTCATAGCCCAGCTCAAAGCGAAGTTTGGCACGAGTGTCGTGACGCTCGACGACAAAGATGCACTCAACGAAGCAATCGCCGAGACAGACGAAGATCTCATGGAGAAATTTTTCGGCGGCGAGGACTTCACGGCAGATGAGTTTGCCAAGGGTCTGCGGGGCGGCGTCGCGGCAGGCGATATCGCTATCGTGCTGACTGCATGTGCGCTCAAGCAAGAAGGCATCACGGATTTTCTCGATGCGATCCTGAAATATGTGCCGACGCCGACATCAAGAGCGCCCTATCCGGCCGAAGACGCCAAGGGCGAGCAGACGGAAGTCGCGCCTGATCCTGCGGGACCGGCGGCGGCCTTCGTCTTCAAGACGATCGAAACGCGCAGCGGCAAGGTGTCCTTCATCAAGCTGATCCGCGGCAAGGTCGCGAAGGGCGTAGAACTCATCAATGTGAACAGAGAGAAACCTGAAAAGCTCGGCGCCATCTCGTTCATGCGCGGCAAAAATCCCGAAGAAGCGGGCGAGGTCGCTTGCGGGGATATTTTCGCGGCAACGAAGCTCGCTGTGACCCACACGGGCGACACGCTGAGCGACAAGGCAAATCAGGTCAAATTCCCCGCCATCGAATATCCGGCGCCGACGCTGTATATGGCCATCGAAGCCAAGGACAAGGGCGAGGACGAAAAGGTCGGCACCGGCCTGAACCGGCTGCATGAAGAGGATCCCTCGTTCACGATCGAGCGCAACGCCGAGACAGGACAGACCCTGCTCATCGGTCAGGGCGAGATCCAGATCGGTATCATCACGACGAAACTGAAAGACCGCTTTGCCGTCAATGTAGAGCTCATCGACCCCAAAGTCCCGTACCGCGAGACGATCAAGGGCACGGCGGACGTCCAGGGCAAGCACAAAAAACAGTCCGGCGGCGCGGGCCAGTACGGAGACGTACATATCAAGTTTTCCCCGACGCAGGAAGAATTCGAATTTGGCGAAGAGCTGTTCGGCGGTTCAGTGCCGAAGCAGTACGTGCCGGCCGTTGAAAAGGGTCTGCGCGAATCCCTGCACAAAGGCCCGCTTTCGGGATCAAAGGTTACCGGCATCAAAGCCATCCTGTACGATGGTTCTTATCACGATGTAGACTCCAACGAAATGGCGTTCAAAATCGCGGCTTCGCTCGCGTTCAAGAAAGGCCTCGAGGAGGCCAAGCCTGTCCTGCTCGAGCCGATCATGCACGTGGAGATCCTCGTGCCCGACGATTATCAGGGCGACGTCATGGGCGATATGAGCAAGCGGCGCGGCCGGATCCTCGGCTCCGAGCCGCAGGGCGGCGGCACGACCAAGCTGGTCGCCGAAGCGCCGCAGGCCGAGCTGTTCAAATACGCAATCAACCTGCGCTCGATGAGCCAGGCGCGCGGAAGCTTTACGATGACGTTTGAGCGCTACGACGAAGTGCCCTCCGCCATCGCGCAAAAGGTCATCGCGGACTACAAGGCGTCACAGGAACACGACTGACGCGAATTGTCATCCCGGACTTGATCCGGGATCTGCGAATACGAGGCTGATCGCTTCGAGAATGGACGATACCCCTTCGGCGGAAATCCCCGGAGGGGTTTTTGTTTTCGCGTTGGCTCCGGGCAGGATCAGGCGTGTGAATCCGAGCCGTGCGGCCTCGGCGGCGATGCTCTCGGCGCCGCGGACGGAACGAATCTCGCCGGCGAGACCGACTTCGCCGATGGCCAGGACGCCGGCTGGCACGATGGCGCCGCGCGCGGCAGACCAAATCGCCAGAGCGCACGACAGGTCGGAGGAAGTGCCATCGGGGCGGAAACCTCCGACGATATTCACATAGACGTCCGATCCGGACAGGTCGAGTCCGGCTTTGCGTTCGAGGACGGCGAGGATCATGCCGAGGCGCGCATTGTCGACGCCGATGGCTGCGCGCCGTGGGAAGCCCGTGCCGGCGCCCGCAGTGAGTGCCTGGATCTCCATGAGCAGGGGGCGGGTGCCCTCATATACGGCGGTAGCGATCGTACCGCTTGCCTGTCCGAGCGGACCTTCAAGCAGGCAGCCCGAGAGATCTTGAATTTCGGCCAGGCCGTTCTCCCTCATTTCAAAAGCCCCGACTTCGCTCGTTGTGCCAAAGCGGTTTTTGCTTGCTGTAAGCAGACGCAGATCACGGCTTTTTTCGCCGGAGAACGACAGTACACAATCGACGATGTGCTCGACGATCTTTGGTCCGGCGAGGTCGCCTGATTTCGTGACATGCGCGACGATGAAAGCGGGCAGACCGATGGCTTTGCAGGAGCGCATCAGCATGTCCGTACAAACGCGGATCTGCGAGACGCTGCCCGGCGCCTGTTCAAGCGTTTCCGTATACATTGTTTGGATCGAGTCGATGATGAGGAAATCCGGCCGCTCTGCTTCTATGGCGTCGAGTACGGTTTCGATGGCCGTGGCAGATAGGATCAGTACGCCGTCCGGTATCCCTGCGGGCGCTATCCGGTCCGCGCGCGTGCGGATCTGCTCGGGAGATTCTTCTCCTGAGACGTAGAGCGCCTTGAGTCTGCGGCGCGCGAGACTGATCGCCGCCTGCAGGATGAGGGTGGACTTGCCGATGCCGGGCTCACCGGAAATCAGCGTGAGCGTGCCGGCCGTGATGCCGCCGCCGAGCACGCGGTTGAGCTCTTCTATGCCGGTGTCGAGCCGGCGCGCATTCCCGGTCTCCACCTTGGCAAGCGGCGATGCATGCACAGTCCCGGCTCCGGCGCCGGCGCCCGCAGTTTTCGAAGACTTGCGCCGCGCCGCCGCCGGACCCTCGGGCTCCACCCGCCGCTCATAAAAACTATTCCAGGCGCCGCAGACGCACTGACCCATCCACTTTGGGCTCTCAAAGCCGCATTCTTCGCAGACAAATACGGTTTTAGGCTTCGTCACCATCTGCAAAACCTCCGTCTTCTTCCCATGTCTCATAGCCGGTGGCCGTCCGCAGTTCAAACCAGAAAGTAGAACCCTGTCTGTAAATACTTTCTGCGCCGTATTTTGCATCATGTAGTACTAGGATCTCCTTGGCGATAGAAAGCCCGAGCCCCGTGCTGTCAGTTCTTGAATGGTGCGCACTGGATTTGTAATAACGTTCCCAGACATGCCTGAGATCCCGCTTGGAGATGCCGATGCCGCGATCCGACACTTCGACGCGTACAAAACCGTTTGTCTCTGACATGCGAACTTCCACGCTCTTGTCTTTGCCGCCGTATTTGACGGCATTCGAGACGAGATTGTCCAGCACTTGTTTGACCAAGGTTTCATCTGCGCGTACTATCCCTTCCCCCTTGCTGACAAAGATGAGTTTGTAGCCGTCTTGTTCGACATAGGACGAGTAGGCGTCGATGGTCGATTCGATGAGTTCCTTGAGCGAGAAATCGGTGCGCTTGATCGGCATCTCACCGGACTGCAGCCTGGAAATGTCCAGAAGTTCTGCGATCATCGAGTTCAGCCGTTCGGTTTCGCTGATGATGATCCCCAGGTGGACGTCCCTCTTTTCCGGATCATTTCCCGAGAGATCCCGGATCATTTCGGCATAGGAACGGATCATCGTGAGCGGCGTCTTGAGGTCGTGACTGACATTGGCAATGATGTCGCGCTGCATCGTCCGAGTATGCGCGAGCTCCTTGGATGTGTGTGAAAGCGTGTCGGCAAGCCGAATGATCTCGGAGTATTGCGCCCCCGGAAAATCGATGCCGTAATTGCCGGATGCGAGCTCCTCTGCGCGCCGGGTGATCTCGGATAGCGGCTTTGTGATCATGCGGGAGAGATAAAAGGCCAGCAGGATCGAGATGAGGACCGCGATGATCGTGACGTAGGTCAGCTGCGTATTCAGGATCTCAGAAGTGGATTGCTGCGGATATAGAGGTGAGAACAGGCAAAGTATGAGCCGTCCCGTACCGGGCTGATTCATGGTGGCGCTCAAAATGGAGTCCGGAAGGACCTCCGGAGCCGTGATCATGCCGGGGATCATCGCCTGCTGCGTGTCGATAAAGACCGCATATTCGAGCGTTTGGCGATCCGTCTCAGGCTCGATCGTTTGCTTGCTGAAATTGTCGCCGCCGCTCTCGGTCAACTGGGCTTTGAGGTTGTCGATCTCGTTGCGGTACACCGTCGGATAGAAAGAACTCGGCGGCTGGGAAGACGGCAGTTCCTCGATTTCGTTGCCTGAAGCATCGGTGGTCACAATGCTTCCGTAAAAAACATTCGGGATGACGATGGGCGCCCCTTGCTCCAGTTCGATCTGGATATAGATGCCGCTCTCCCGGTAGATCTGTGTGATATATGAGCGAATCTCGCTGAGCGGCGCGTCCGCTTTGAATCGTGCCTGAATGTCCGACACGATGCGCTGTGTCTCGCGCAGCTTCATTCCTTCATAATAATAATTCAAAAAGAATACCTGTAGGATCCAGAGCATGAGGACGAGGATTACGGCGAACAGCCCGAAATATCCCCATAGTCTGAATTTCAGACTCCCGAAATCGACGCGCAGCAAACGGCTGATCCGGTCTTGAAAAAAGATGAGGATCGGAGCGAATCGTTCAGCCATCGAACCGATAGCCTACTCCCCGCAGTGTCGCGATACGATTGCGATAGGGACCAATGGCATTCCTTAGGTTCTTGACATGGGTATCGATGGTTCTGAGATCTCCGAATTCGTAACCCCAAATATCCGAAAGCAGCACATCGCGGGACAGCGCTACATTTTTGTTTTGCGCAAGATAGACCAGGAGATCGTATTCTTTTGGAGTGAGCGCGATCTTTTCGCCGTCAACCGTCACTTCGCGGGCCGGCAGATCGATCACGAGGCCGTCAAATGAGATATGCTCTTCCGAGCTTCCCGGGGGCGTTTTGCGCGAAAGGACCACACCGATACGCGCCATGAGCTCCTTTGGAGAGAACGGCTTCACCACATAATCGTCAACGCCGACTTCAAATGCGAAAAGTTTGTCATATTCTTCGCCCCTTGCAGAAAGCATGATGACGGGGACATCCTTCATTTTCTTGATCTCTTTGACTGCCGAAAAGCCGTCAAGCTTGGGCATCATGACGTCCATCACGATGAGGTCGGCATCGTCATCGCGAAAAAATTCGACCGCCTCCATGCCGTCTGCTTTTTCTGCGACCTCATAGCCGCCAAACTCGGCATATTCGCGTATCACGTCGCGGATCCCTTTTTCATCATCAACAATCAATAGTTTTGCCATAAGCCGGCCTCCTCTTTTGTCAATGATAGCATACCTGCCCGGTTTGTAGTACAATAGGAATGATTAATAAATGTACAAATCTTGGCAGTAAGGAGCAATAATGTTCAAAATCGGAGATCAGATCGTATATCCGATGCATGGCGCAGGCACGATCGAAGCAGTTGACGAAAAAGAAATAGAAGGAGTGAGCAGAAGATATTATTGTCTGCGTATCCACCAGAACGGCATTCAAATCATGCTTCCGTGCGACAATGCCGACAAAGTGGGTATACGCAGGGTGATTGAAAAATCGGAGATGCGTACAGTCCGGGATACGCTGAAGGCGGCTACGGGCGAGATGGCGCAGATATGGAATCATCGTTATCGCGACAATATGGAAAAGCTCAAGACGGGCAAGATCATCCATGTCGCAGAAGTCGTGCGTGATTTGATGCGAACCGACTGTGAAAAAAAACTCTCAACCGGAGAGAAAAAAATGCTCTCCAGTGCAAAACAGATTCTCATCGGAGAACTCGTGCTGGCAAGCGGCAAGTGCGTAGAGGAGATGGATCTCCTCATTGAAAAGGCGGTGATGGTGTAGCAACATGATAAAAAATTTAATAAGGGGCGGTATCACCATCCTTGGTTTTTTGCTGGGCGTAGGCATTTTTTCGCTCGTGAAATACATCTCCGGGGCTTCGGGGGGCGGATTTCTCAGCGGACTCACAGATACCATGCTGAATGTGTTCCTGATCGTCAGCGGCGGCATCTTCGCAATACTACTCTTCCTGTTATTCCCGGCTCTCGCCAAGCTGTCTGCCAAGGTCGCGGGCGGTATCGAACAAGAAATCAGGTCTCTGTCTGCACACGAATTGGCCGCAGGCGTGAGTGGACTTGTGATAGGACTGGTGATTGCATTTTTGCTCAGCAGCCCCATCGTAAGCCTGATACCAAATACAAATGCATATGTTGGTGTAGCGGCGACGATCGTCATCTACATCGTCTTCATCTGGCTCGGCATCGTGATCGGTGCGCGCAAGGGCAAGGATGTGATCGTCACGCTTGCCAGAATACGCGAAGACTATGAGAGCGGGCGTTCGGGACAGGACCGCGCGGAACGCGGCGCGAAGGCGCAAGGACGCGCAACGCACAATGCAGCGCCAAAAATTTTGGATACAAGCGTGATCATTGACGGGCGCATCGCAGACATCATGAAGGCCGGCTTCCTCGAAGGACGTATCATCATTCCCGACTTCGTGCTCGTTGAACTTCGTCACATCGCGGATTCTTCGGACAATCTGAGGCGTGTGCGCGGGCGCCGGGGTCTTGACGTACTGAACCGCATTCAGCAGGACTTCGGTATCGAGATCTATGCGACGGCCGGAGACAAGGCTTTGGAGGAGATCCCCGAAGTTGACGTCAAGCTGCTGAAACTCGGCAAGTCGCTGAAGGCCAAGGTCGTGACGAACGATTTCAATCTCAACAAAGTCGCGGTGATTCAAGATGTCGGTGTACTGAATATCAATGAACTCGCAAACCACTTGAAACCCGTTGTGCTTCCCGGAGAGGAAATGCAGCTCTTCCTGGTCAAAGAAGGCAAGGAACACGGGCAGGCGGTCGGCTATCTTGACGACGGCACGATGATCGTCGTAGAAGACGGAAAGCCGAAAATCGGCCAGACCGTGACTGTGAATGTGACGAGTGTGCTGCAGACGGCCGCCGGACGTATGATTTTTGCGAGGCTCGGCTGAGTTGTACGGGGACAGACCTTTGGCAGTGATCCTTGCGGCAGGAGGCAGCGGTGCAAGATTTGGCGGAGACCTGCCGAAGCAATTTGCAGATCTTGGCGGCCGCAGCGTTTTGGAAGCATCGGCGGAACTGTTTGCCGCAGACGCGCGAGTGGATGAGATCGTCGTCGTCGTGCCGGGAGAATACAGGGACTTCGCGGAAGACTCGCTGCGCGTGGCCTGTCAACAAAAGAAGTTGACAGTCGTAACGGGAGGAGCAGATCGGACTGCATCCGTGAATGCCGGACTCGCCGCTGTATCTGCGGCGGACGGCCTTGTACTGATCCACGATGCGGCGCGTCCTTTTGTGTCAAGAGAAGTGATTGACAGCGTGATAGAGGCGGCCCTTGCATATGGAGCAGCCGTCCCCGCTGTGCCCGTGACGGATACGATTTACGAAACTGAGCCCGGCGGCGGCGCCGCGGCGGCGCCGCGGTTTGCGGCGAGCATCCCTGAGAGGAACATGCTCAGGGCGGTGCAGACGCCGCAGGGATTTGATCTTGCCTTGCTGCGGGCGGCCCATCAAAAAGCGCTGAAAGATGATCTGCGGGTGACGGATGACGGCATGCCGGCGCTTGCCGCAGGCGCACGCGTTGCGGTCGTGGACGGGGATCCGGCCAATATCAAGATCACGACGCCGGAGGATATGCCGTTCGCCGCGCTTCGCGGAAGCGGGTTTCGCGTCGGGTTTGGCTTTGACGCCCACCGCTTTGACGGGGGCCGGCCGCTGATCCTCGGCGGGGTACGCATCCCGTTTGAGAAAGGACTCGCCGGACATTCTGATGCGGATGTGCTGACGCATGCACTGATGGACGCCATCCTTGGCGCGCTTGGCGCCGGTGATATCGGGCAGCGCTTTCCCGATACGGATGATGCATACAAAGGCGTGTCAAGCATGCTTTTGCTCGCAGATGTTGCCTCGCTGATGCAAGGCGAAGGATACGAGATTGCAAACTGCGATATGACGCTCGTGACGGAGCGACCGAAGATGGCTCCGCACCGCAGAGCCGTGGAGGAAAGTCTCGCTACGGCGCTCGGGACGGAGCCGAAAAACGTATCCCTCAAGGCGACGACCACCGAAAAGCTCGGTTTCACGGGCCGGGAAGAGGGAATCGCGGCGGAAGCCGCGGTGTTATTGCGGCAGAGAGGAGAAAAATAATGCGACTATCAAAAATACATTTGAATACACTACGCGAAGTGCCCGGCGAGGCCGAGATCCCGAGCCATATTTGGCTGCTGCGCGCGGGGATGATCCGAAAGACCGTGTCAGGCGTCTATAGCTTCATGACGCTCGGCTGGCGCACGGTGCGCAAGATCGAACAGATCGTTCGCGAGGAGATGGATGCGTCGGGCGCGCAGGAGATTTCGACATCTCCCGTCCAGCCCGCGGAGCTTTGGCACGAATCCGGGCGCTGGGGCGTATACGGGCCTGAGCTGTGGCGGCTGAAGGACAGGCACGGCCGCGAATTTGCACTGGGGCCGACGGCCGAGGAGGTCTTCACGGACATCGTGCGCAGTGAGATCGACTCGTACCGCCAGCTGCCGCGCAACATCTACCAGATCCAGCTCAAATACCGCGACGAGGCGCGCCCGCGCTACGGGCTGATGCGCAGCCGCGAGTTCATCATGAAGGACGCCTACTCGTTCGACCGTGACCGCGCAGGATTAGACGAATCATACCTGACTATGCGCGCCGCCTATACGAAGATCTTCGAGCGCTGCGGGCTGGACTTTCGGCCGGTCGCGGCGGACTCCGGGCCCATCGGAGGCAAGGATTCCGAGGAATTCATCGCCTTCGGTGAATATGGCGAGAGCGATGTGCTCTACTGCGGCGCCTGCGAATATGCGGCGACCTCGGAGCAGGCTGAGGTGCCGGATGCCCCCGCTTCGGATGAGGCAGAGCGCCCGATAGAGGCCGTTTTGACGCCGGGCACGAAGACGATCGACGCCGTGGCGGAGTTCCTTGGGCTGCCCAGAGAGCAAACGCTGAAGGCCCTGCTTTTTCAAATTTACGATGAAGCAGAAGACGGAACCTATATAATAAGAGAATACGTAGCCGCCTTTGTGCGCGGCGACCGCGAGCTCAATATGACCAAGCTGCGCAATGCCCTCGGCGGCATCGCGGAGCATTTGATCGAATTTGCGGACGAAGCAGCGATGGGTGCGGTGACGGGCAGCGTCGGCGGGTTTACGGGTCCTGTCGGTCTGCACGATTGTCGGATCGTGACGGACAGCGAGATACCTGGTCTGCGCAATCTCTGTGCGGGGGCGCTAAGGGAGGACACGCACTATATTAATGTAAATTATGGACGCGACTGGACGGCGGAACTCGTGACCGATCTCAAATTGTCAAAAGCCGGAGACGCCTGTCCCGAATGCGGCGCGCCCCTCAACATCGCGCGAGGCATCGAAGTCGGGCAGATCTTCAAACTCGGCACGAAGTACAGCGAGGCGCTGGAGGCCGTCTATACGGATGAAAACCAGCAGGAACAGCTCATCGTCATGGGCTGCTACGGCATCGGCGTCACGCGTACGATGGCGGCGATCGTCGAACAGCATCACGACGATGACGGCATCATCTGGCCGCTCGCCGTCGCGCCCTTCCATGTGATCATCTGCGCGGTCAAGTATGCGGCGGATGAAGATGTACGGCGCGTCAGCGACGACATTTACGAAAAATTGCGGGCGGCGGGTGTAGAAGTCTTGCTCGACGACCGCGACGAGCGCCCCGGCGTCAAGTTCAAAGACGCAGATGTGACAGGGATCCCCCTCCGCATCACGGTAGGCAAGCGCGCCGCAGAAGGCGTCGTCGAGTACAAACTAAGAAGTGCAGCGGAACGTGAGGATCTGACAACGGACGATGCGGTAGCCAGAGTGGTTGCCGCAGTAGCCACAGTGTCATTGCGGGCGTAAGTTGTTGTCATTGCGTGCATAAGTTGTTGTCATTGCGGGCGCCGACCCGCAATCCAAGGAGGTGAATACTATGTGGACCGGAGGAGTACGCGTGGCTGTCATCAACGGAGATGACAAATTGTTATTGGTGCGTCATCACTATGAAGCGGAGGGGCGGGATGTCTGGATGCTTCCGGGCGGCGCGATCGAAGACGGCGAGACGAGCCGCGACGCCGCGATTCGCGAAGTGCTCGAGGAAACCGGCCTGATCGTCCATGTAGGCAGGCTGCTCTGGCATGTCGAAGAGGTGTCGGAGGCGCGCGGTCAGCGCTTCGTCAATTTCTTCACCGCGACCGTGATCGGCGGTCAGCCCGAGCTCGGTGAAGATCCGGAACTGGGCGATGCGCAGGTGCTGGATCGCATCGGTTTTTTTGCCCGCGAAGAGCTCGGCGCCCTCGGAGATTTGTACCCGGATGCGCTGATGGGCGAGATATGGGATGAACTCGAAGCGGACAGCGGACATGACAGCTATCGCATACGAAAATAATTCGAAAATAATTATTCCAAAAAATGTTTGAAAAGCCGAATTACGGGGTATCTTCACATTGTGAGGCTTCTGTGAAAAGAGTCCGTAATCTATTGACGGAGCCTGTAATTCCGCTGTAATATAACAAGGTGCTCGCGATCCGGGATATTTTCGGGTACGCGGAAAGCACGGGAAATTATGAAAAAAAAGATAGCAATTTATTGGTTAATAGTGCGGTCACTTGCTGCAGACTACGCGAAGAAGGCGTGGGATGCACTGACGACCCCGATCGGAAAACCCCACGGAAAATTGGATATCCGTTTGGAAGGGATGCGCCTTGTGCTTTTGGGGCGCTATCGGGCATCTCGCATTGAAAAACGGACGCGCATCCGCGTTTCGTCTGTGGGCGCGGCAGCGATCGCCATCATACTCGTCTTCTCGGCCGTTTCATCCGCACAGGTCTTTAGCGTTTCCGTCAACGGTCAGGTCGTAGGATATGTTCAAGACAAGGCCGACTACGCTTTCTTGGTAAACAACGCGAAGGAAAAAATCTCAAAAGAAAACGGAAATTCCGAAATCTTTATTCAAGAAGCGGATATTGAACTCAAACCCGTGATCAAACCCGGAGTCGCAGTCGCGGCCTCGGCTACAGCCACCGATGCGGATTCCGAAGGTTCTACGACGCTTGCGGGGTCCGCATCGCAGGAGCCGGTATCGCTTGCCACAGCGGATGTGCAGGCGGCGGAAGCGCAGACTCCCGCAGAGACAGCTGAAGGTGCCGCAAACGCCGGATCGTCGGGCGGAGCAGGCGGAGATATAGATGCGATTGAAAACGCGCTGATCGACACGCTGATTCGCGGTGACGCCGTCAAGGCGACAGTATACAATATAGAGATCAACGGCCAGCCGATGGCGACGCTTGCAACGATGAAAGAAGCGAGCGACGTCCTTCAAAATATCGCGGCAGCCTACAAGACCGACTTGGAAGATGCCACCGCCGGTTTTGTGGATGATGTCCAGATCATTGGCAAGACGCTCGATTTGGATGCTGTTCGGACCGAGTCTGCGGAATCGGTCACCGAATTCCTGCTGACCGGCATCAACGATGTGAGGACGTATACCGCAAAAGAAAAAGACAAAATCAAAGATATTGCGACCGCGCTCGGCATCACGAAAGACGAACTCCGCTTTGCCTATCCGGAGTATGACTTCCTCTTGATCCGTGCCGGTGATGTCTTCGAATACACGCAAAATACTCCCCATCTCCAATACAAAACCGCCGGCATTGAAGATGCCGACGTGACCATCCCCTATGAGACAATTGAAGAACGTACAAATTCGCTCTATTTGGGTGAACGCGAGACAAAGATCGCAGGTGTAGATGGTCTGCGTCACGTGAAACGTGACATTACGCGCATCAATGGCGTCATCGTCAGCTCCGCAGAGATTTCCTCGGAAACCATCAGGGAATCAAGTCCCGCGACCGTACTGACCGGCACCTTGCTGGTACCCGGCGATGCCGGACTTTCGGGCGAGACCGGCGGCGGCCCGCTTGGCAGACCTCTTGCGGCCTGGTCCTTCTCGAGAGGACTTGGCGGCGCACATATGGGCGATGATCTGCTCGCGCCGCAGGGTACGCCGATCTTGTCGGCTGAGCACGGCGTCGTGACATTCACGGGCGGCTACGGCGGCTACGGCAACTTGGTTATCATCAGTCATGGCAATGGGCTTGAGACGTATTATGCGCACTGCGATACCATCAACGTTGCGGAAGGGCAAATCGTCGAGAGGGGACAGCAGATCGCAACGGTCGGTATCACGGGCCGGGCAACGGCGTATCACCTCCACTTCGAGGTGCGCGTTGGTGGAGTTGCGCAGGAGCCGCTCGACTGGATCAGTTAGCGGCAGCGGACCGGTTGCTCAGCTGATTGCTGCCCGAACGATACGATCGCGTCCGGCAAGATCCTGAAAAACAGATACTTCAAAAAATCCGGCGGCCTCAAGGGCCGCTTTTACTTGTGCCCCCTGATCCCATCCGATCTCGGCAAGGAGCGTGCCGCCGTCTGCCAGAAAACCACCCGCTTCGGCGGCGATCCTGCGGTAAAAATCAAGACCGTCCGTACCGCCGTCAAGCGCCGTCATCGGCTCATGATCGCGTACTTCGCGCTGCAGATCGGCGATATCGCCCGTGGGAATATAGGGCGGATTGGTCACGATCAGATCGTAGCGCACAGGCGCGCCGTCCCCGTCCCTACCGTGCAAATCCGCAAGCAGATCGCTTTTGAGGAAGTGAATACGATCAGACGCGCCGAGTTCCTGTGCATTCATGCGGGCCACGGATAGCGCGTCCGCAGAGATGTCAGAGGCGGTCACACGCGCTTCCGGCACGGCCAGCGCTATCGAAACCGCGAGCGCCCCGCTGCCGGTGCACAGATCAAGGACGCAGAGCGCAGGCGCACCTTCGCCGGCAGGCATAGACGCACTCGCCCGCGCCCGGGCCAGCGCTGTCAAATCGCGGATCGCCATGTCGCAAAGCACTTCGGTTTCCGGTCTGGGGATGAGGACGGCGGGATCTACCGCAAAGCGATGCCCCATGAAATACGCTTCTCCCGTGACATACTGCACGGGTTCGCCGGCAAGGACGCGAGAGGCAAGCCCTTCGTAGCGCGCCCGGTCTGCGCCGTCAAGTTTTTCTCCATTGGATTGACGAAGGAAGAGACCTGCCCGGTCGATACCCAATACATAACAGAGCAGAAGTTCTTTGTTATGCTGTGAAATCATAGCCCTCGAGCTCGCTGTCGCCCCAGAGCGTATTTTCCTCGGGGAGCAGTCTGCCGTCATCGGTGCAGTAGCCTTCGATCTCCGGCGTGTCTCCGGGGACGAGCACGGCGCACAGTGCGGCAATTGCCACCTCGAGCTCCTTTTCGTCGGGATTTTTCGTAGTCAGTTTTTGGAGCAAGAGACCCGGCACGCTGAGGATCTTGACGAACCAGGAGTCGCTGCGTCCGGCAAACCTGAGCAGTTCGTATGACAGCCCCGCTATCACGGGGATGAAGAGTATGCGCGTCGCGATTCGGATGATCAGATTTGGCCAGCCCATCAGGGAAAAAAGCAGCAGCGCGATGATCATGACAAACATGAGAAAGCTCGTGCCGCAGCGGGGATGCAGCGTTTCAAACTGCGCCGCATTCGCGGGCGTCAGCGGCAGCCCGCTCTCGTAGCAGTGGATCGTCTTGTGCTCCGCTCCATGGTATTCAAACGTAGTGCGGATATCCTTCATTTTTGAGATCGCCGCGATATAGACGATGAACAGCGCGATACGGAAGACGCCTTCGACGAGATTTAGCAGGATCGGATTTGCGATATAGCCATCCAGAAAATTGACGACCACGGTGGGAACGATGATGAAGATCCCGACGACCATGGCGATTGCGAGTACGACCGAGAAGACGATCATGACGCCGAACGATATGCCGCCTTCCTCTTCCGCCTCTGTACCGGTCTCCGCGCCTTCCTCTGTCATTCCCGCGGAGGCGGGAATCTCCTCCTCCTCCTCCTCAAATAGCTCCTCAAGGATCTCGGCGGAGTACATGAGCGTCTTCATGCCGCTGATCAATGTCGTGACAAAGATATAGACGCCGCGCACGATAGGGATCTCGGCCGCCTTGTTTCGCTGAGGCAACCGTTCCGTTTTGATGTGCAGGCGGCCGCCGCCGGTTCGCACCACGACTGCAGTGCGGTCTTCGCCCTTCATCATGATACCTTCGAGTACTGCTTGCCCGCCGACCTTGGTCGGACAAGCATCCTTGATGAATATTTTTTTGAAATTAATCGCTGGCATTTTCGAGTTTCTTCCGGATGATCTGGATGAAGTCGCGATTGTTGCGCGTCTTGGCGATGAGATCGATGATGATCTCGGTCACCTCTTGTGTTCCGAAATTGCTCATAGCGCGGCGCATGAGCCATGCGGCGTCGAGCTCGTCCTTTTCCATGAGAAGATCTTCGCGCCGTGTGCCGGACTTGTTCAGATTGATGGCGGGGAAGATACGTTTTTCGGAAAGTTTGCGGTCAAGATGCAGCTCCATATTGCCGGTGCCCTTGAATTCCTCAAAGATGACTTCATCCATGCGGCTGCCGGTTTCAACGAGGGCCGTCGCCAGGATCGTGATGCTGCCGCCTTCTTCGATATTGCGCGCAGCGCCGAAAAATTTCTTTGGTTTGTGCAAGGCGCCGGGATCGAGACCGCCCGAGAGCGTCCTTCCGGATGCCGGTACGACGAGGTTGTAGGCGCGTGCGAGCCTTGTGATGCTGTCGAGCAAGATGACGACGTCTTTGCCGTGCTCGGCCAGCCGCTGCGCACGGGCGAGCACCATCTCCGCGACCTTCACATGATTGGATGGCAGCTCGTCAAACGTCGAGTAGATGACTTCGCCCTTGATCGAGCGCTGCATATCGGTGACTTCCTCGGGCCGCTCATCTACTAACAGCACGATCATCTCGCATTCGGGATGCGTCTTTTCGATCGTGTTTGCTACATTTTTCAGCAGGACCGTCTTGCCGGCCTTGGGCGGCGCCACGATGAGTCCGCGCTGCCCCTTGCCGATCGGCGAGATGAGATTGATCAGCCTCATGGAGAGGTTCTTCGTATTTTCTTCAAGATTGATGCGTTCGTTGGGGAAGATCGGAGTGAGCCGTTCAAATCGGGGGCGGTTGATCGCGACCTTGAGATCGTCCCCGTTGACGTCAAAAACGTAGAGCAGCGCGCCGAATTTTTCGCCCTCATTTGCCCTGCGCGCAACGCCTTTGATCATGTCGCCTGTTTTGAGATTGAACCTGCGTATCTGCGCCGGCGCGACATAGACGTCGTTTGGCCCGGACAAATAATTTTCAAAACGCAAAAACCCAAATCCGCTTTCCGAGAGCTCAAGGATCCCTTCTACTTCATAACGGTTTTTCCCTTTTTCGAGGTCGATGCGCCCCTGGCCGCCGTTTTCCTCGCCGTCATCCTGACAAATTTCCTCGTCGCCGTCATCGCGCGGAAGGTCCGCTTCCGTGAAAGCCGGCTCCACAGGGACCTGCGCATAGCCGCCTTCTGCCGCCGCTGTACGAGCCGGCGCGTCCTCTTCGCGTTCGTAGTCGTTGTCAAACTCCTCGTCCTCGGCCGCTGGGGCGGGCTCTTCATTCACGGAGGATCCGCCGGGCCTGGCATTGGTGAAGAACGGAAGGTCCGCCCAATCGTCCTCAGGCTCCTCTTCCTCATTGTCGCCGATGATCGCGTCAAGGAGTTCCCTCTTCTTCATCGTCTCCCAGCCTTCGATGCCGAAAGCCTTCGCGATCTCCCGCAGTTCACCGACCTTCTTCTTCAGAAGCAGCGCTTGTTCTTTTTCGTCCATGGTTTCACCTCGTTCAGACTGACACACACAAATACCTTATGTCTATCGCCGGTATTTTGCATTTGTTCGTGGAGTGTTTTGCAGCTTATGACGCCGCCGAGCCGATCGCCCGCTTCAGTCGCTTTGCTATTCGCAAGTACCTTGTCATTATAGGAGTACAAAAGACAAAATGCAAGAATTATTTTTGCGGGTTTCAAACAAATTTCAAACCCTTTCAAATGCCCGCAAACGCCCGCGCGTGCGCACTTCCCCAAGGATCTGCTGGATCTCCCAAATGTCCGGCGCTTCCAGCCGGCCGGTCAGCGCGAGCCGGATCACCGCACTCACATCGCCGACGTGCCCCTTGTAGAGTTCGGGATTTTTTTTGTAATCCTTCGGGCGCGCAGCGTAGCCGTTCTCTTCGGCGAGCGCCCGTATCTTCCCAAACCATATCTCGCGGCCATCGCTTTGATCATAGACCCCGTGATAGCCTTCAAGAAGCGTGCGCGCATCTTCGGCGCCGACGTGCTCAGGCAAGGGATCTTTGATCTGAAAATACTCGTCAAAGAAATAGGATATATGCTCAAAGATCTGTGCCGCATATTCAAGATCCTTGCGAGGCTTCTCTCCGCTCCGCCCGATATCGAGGGCGGCCTCAAGAATCGCACGGTCCTTTGTCAGTACCGGCAGGGCGTCCGGTCTTTCGCGTGAGACCCAATCGATCATGAAATCAGCGAGTTCTTTTGCCGTGATCCCGGCGAGCGTGTCGCGTGAGACGTCGCGCAGTTTGTCCAGATCGACGAGGATACCGGAAGCGCCCATCTTCTCTGTCGTCAAGGTGAATTCCGTATTGTCCGCTCCGGGGTTTGACAGCCGCCATTCCTCATAGTTTGAATTCAGGATCGTGAGCAGATACTCCTCCACTGCCTTGGGATGATAGCCCTCGGCAATATAATAGGAGAGAGATAGTTCGGGATCCAGCCGCTTGGAAAGTTTGCGCTTCACGCCGTCATCGACCTTCATGAGCAGCGCCGTATGACAGTAGGTGGGCGGTGTGAAGTCAAGCGCTTCAAACAGCGCTATGTGAATCGGCAGGGAGCTGAGCCATTCTTCGCCGCGCACCACATGGGTCGTGCGCATCAGATGGTCGTCGATCGTATGGGCAAAATGATAAGTGGGCAGCCCGTCCTGCTTGAGGATCACGACGTCGAGGATATTGCGCGGGAAAGTGATCTCCCCGCGGATGCCGTCAATGATCGTGACCGTCTCCCCGGAGCCTTGCACGGTACAGGCGTCAGCGTTCAGGCGTATGACGAAAGGCATCTCCTTCGCGAGGTATTCCCCGATGAGCGCGATATCCGCATCCCGCCACTCCGCATATTTCCCGTAAATCCCCGGCAGTTCCTTTCGCGCCTCCTGCTCGGCGCGGATCGCCGTGATTTGATCTTCCGACAAAAAGCAGGGGTAGGCCAGGCCGCTTGCCACAAGCCCGCGCACAAAGGCGTGATAGATTTCTCTCCGCTCTGACTGCCGGTATGGACCATAATCGCCCTTCTCTCCGTCCGCCGCAGCGCCCTCGGCAAACCCCACGCCGAAATAAGCAAGAGAGGAGAGCAGGCTTTCCACCGCGCCGTCCACCTCGCGCTTCCTGTCTGTGTCCTCGATACGCAAAAAGAACACGCCGCCGGACTGCACGGCAAGCCGCCGGTTGACCGTCGCCATGAAGAGGTTGCCGAGATGGACGAACCCCGTAGGAGAAGGCCCGAGCCTCGTCACATAGGCCCCGTCCGGCAACCCCCGCGGCGGATAGACAGCCTCGATGTCCGCCCCGGACTTCGCGAACGGAAACAAAAGGTCGGCCAAAGCCGCATAGTAATCAACATCAGGTATTGTATTATTCATCATAATAATAGTATAGATTCCCCCGCCCTTCCCCGCAAGCGCTTTTCGCCAACATAGGTCGCCTGCCCGGGTGTGAACTGCAACTATCCAAGAGGCAAACTCCATTGCTATAAGAGTGGCTTGAGGGTAGGAATACATTACAGGTATAATATTCTATAAGTTCAAATTAATGGTTGACTTGTTCATAATGGTGTGGTATTATTTCCCACGTGGTGTTCTGTACTTTAAAAATAGTACAGGCAATCTCAAAAAATATTACTTGCACGGATGGTGCAAATATGCGACAATGCAAGAAAGGTTAGGTTGCTGGATGTACGAGATCAAATATTATATTGACAGCCGTGGTGTCGAACCAGTAAAGGAGTTTGTTGATAGTCTTGGCACAAAGCAAGATAAGAATAGCAAAATAAACTACACGAAGATCGTTGCATATATGCGAACATTACGAGCTCAGGGGACTACAGCGGGTCTTCCGACAATGCGACATATCGAAGGAGAAATATGGGAACTTCGCCCGGTTGACAATAGGATATTGTTTGCGGCGTGGGACGGAGCAAAATTTATTTTGTTGCATCACTTTTTGAAGCAGACGCAGCAGACTCCGAGACAGGAAATAGAGACGGCGAAGCGAAGATTGGAAATGGCAAAAAAGGAGGCGGAAAAATATGAGTAATACGAATAAAAGGAAGGCTACTTCGTGGACAGAGCATGAACAGGAAATGCGCGAAAAGGGAATTTTGACCCCGGAGCGCGAAGCGGAGATACAGGTCGAGGTTGATATCCTGCAGGCGCTCATTGAGGCACGAAGGGAAAACAAAATCTCTCAGCGAAAATTGGAAGAGTTGACCGGAGTGAACCATAGCACAATCAATCGCATGGAGAAAGGCGACAATTCACCATCGGTTAGTACCCTGCTGCAAGTGCTGGCCCCCCTTGGCAAGACTCTGAAAGTAGTCCCGATAGAATAAAAAACCCAAAGAACCATCCAAAAACTTTTTTCTTTCAGGCAGTAAATTGATTTTTTTTCGCTCTACTCTGGTGTACGATGCAGGGGGTGATACCTTTTTTTCAGGAATAATTGTTTGAATTATGAAAAAGATGGGTATATCCGTATGGGGCAATCCTGCAAATTTGAAAGTGAATAGT
>JAISJT010000097.1 GCA_031261395.1 Eubacteriales Family XIII. Incertae Sedis bacterium | reverse complement strand
CGGGAGGATGATATGGCACAGAAAATAACACTTTCTGCCGAGGAGCTCGCGGCGTTTGCCGCCCAGCTTTCGCTTACGGTGAAGACGGGCATCCCGCTGTCGGAGGCGGTGATGATCCTGATGGAGGACGCGGAGACGGACGCGGCGAAGAAGCTGCTGGGGACGATCTTAGACAAGCTCGAGATCGGCGCCTCGCTGGCGGATGCGCTGAAGGCCACAGAGGTGTTCCCGGTCTATATGACGCAGATGATCGAGATCGGCGAGACCTCTGGGCGGCTCGACCATGTGCTGGACTCGCTGCACCGCTACTACGACCGCGAGGACAATATTGCGAAGAGCGCGAAGAGCGCCATCACGTATCCCGCGATCATGCTGGTCATTTTGATCGTCATCATCATCATCTTGGTCACGAAGGTCCTGCCGATCTTCCAGCAGGTTTTCAATACGCTCGGCGGGGAGATGACGCCGCTGGCGCAGGGTGCGATGCGCGTCGGGGAAATCATCAGCAATGGTTCCGTCGTGCTGGTCTGTATCGTGGTCGCCATTGCGGTGATTTTGATCGTGATGCGGCTGACGCCCGGAGGCCGGAAGGCGATGGGAGGACTGGGGCAAAGACTGTTCCGGCAGCTCACCGACCGCATGGCCGCGGCGAAGTTCGCTTCCGGGATGAGCCTGATGCTCGCGAGCGGCCTGGACGTCGACCGTTCCGTCGAACTCACACTGCCCCTGATGAGCAATCCGAAGATGTACGACAAAGTGGACAAACTGAAAGGCCTGATCGGCGATGGGGCCTCGTTTACCGATTCTGTTGTTGCCACCAAGATTTTTTCCGGGATGCAAAGCCGCATGCTGGCGCTGGGCTTCAAGTCGGGCAATCTGGACAATGTCATGGACGGCATCGCGGACAATTATGAAAAAGAGGTCGACGAGCGGCTTGACAGCCTGATTTCGATCATCGAGCCGACGATGGTTGCGATCCTCTGCGTGATCGTCGGACTCATTTTGCTCTCCGCCATGCTGCCGCTTCTCGGCGTCATGAGCTCGATCATGTGATTTTCCCGGAAAGGGCAAGGAAACCGATGCACGGAAGAGTATTCAGAGAGAAGAAGTCGTCAGCTGCGGTGAAGGTCGTGGCCTTTGTGGTGGCGGTCATCGTTCTCATTGTCCTCATCTACTACGCGCTCGGCAGTCTCGAAAGTACACAAGAAGAAAAGCAAATCGAGATCACGCAGGATGCGATCATCAAGGCGGCGGTACAGTGTTACGCGCTCGAGTCCCGGTATCCGACCGGTCTGAAATATCTCGAGGCCAACTACGGTCTGACGCTCGATACTGACAAATATATTTACCACTACCGCACCATAGGTTCCAATATGGTGCCTGAGGTCAAAGTGTATCTGAAGTCCGGAAGCACGGGAGGCTGAATTGTTCGGCAAGAAGAAACATTCAACCAATATGATGTTCACGGTGATGCTGCTCTGCATCTTCGCTCTGGCGGCTATCTTTGTGGCCGTTCTTGGAGCAAAGGTCTATGCCAACAGCGCGGAAAAGCTGCAGGCCAATTTTGACACGCGTACGAGCATTGTTTACCTGTCCGAAAAGATCCGCACCTGCCCCGGCGACGCATACGATGTGCGCGAAGTCGAAGGCGCCAAGGCGCTTGTCCTTTCTCAGGAGGTCGAGGGTACGACCTACGAATCCTGGATATATGTGTATCACGAGGAGCTCTGCGAAGCTGTCATTGTGGCGGGCGATACCGTCAGCACGGCGGGCGGACAGCAGATCATGCCGCTCAAGTCGCTCGATGCAGAGATCGGGGGCGGCGGCATCCGGATCACGGTGGTCACAACCGAGGATGAAAAATCGACGACATTTATCAGCGGGAGGACCGGACTATGAAGACGTCAAAGTCGGCCATCTTCCTTTTTGAATTGATGATCATCATCTTGGTCTTTACGCTTGCCGCAGCGATCTGTACACAGATTTTTGCACGCTCCTACACGATGAGTCAGGAAAGCCGTGCCCTGACGATGGGATCGATCAACGCGCAGACGGTAGCGGAACAGTTCAAGGCGAACGGCGAAGCGCCGGAGGATTTGTATTTCGACAAGGAGTGGGCTGCGGTCTCGGAAGGGGACGCATATTACACGGTCAAGCTGGAGGACGGCGGCAGCACGGATGAGATGAAATCCGCCGATGTGAGGATCTATCAGACCGGCAAAAATGATTCCATTTATACCTTGCACGTGAAGAGGTTTGAAGGCTGATGGCGCGAGTACCTGCCGTATCAAGAAAGAAGACTTCTTTCGGGACGTCAATGGGCGTATCGTCCATCATCGCGATCCTTGTGATTTTGGTGCTCGTCGTTTTCTCCGCGCTTTCGATCGCGACGTCGAAGGCGGACTTGTTGCTATCGCAAAAGACGAGCGATAGCGTGAAGGCATTTTATGCTGCGGATGCGTCGGCCGAAGAAATGATGGCGTCAATAGCGGCCGAGGTGGATGCCGGCAAGGATTGGGAGTCAAGAATCGCTCCCTTCGTCTCTGCAGTAGAGGGGGATTTGGTTTCCTATGTCGTGGTCGTCGACGAAAACCGCAATTTAGACGTGAAGCTGCGCGTTGCCCCGGACGGCAGTCTCACGCGCGAACTTTGGCAGGTCGTCCCGTCAACAGAATGGGTGGCGGATGATACCATTCATGTATTTATGCCGAAATAGGAGTTGACATATGGGATTGGTTCTTGAAGATGTGCTGCGCGAGGCAGCGGCCAAAGGCGCCTCGGATATTTATTTAATTTCCGGCAAGGCGATGTCGATGAAAATCGGCGGCGAGATCGTCGAACTTTCGGATGAGCGTCTCATGCCGGATACCACGCATGAGTTCCTTACGGAAATCTACGCCTTGGCTTCCGGCCGCAAAATGGAGCGCGTCGAGGATACCGGGGACGACGATTTCTCGTTCTCGCTGGTCGGCATTGCCCGCTTCCGCGTCAGCGCGTTCAAGCAGCGCGGCACGCTCGCGGCCGTCATCCGCGTCGTGGCCTTCGATCTGCCCGATCCCGCCTCGCTCTCGATCCCGCAGGTTGCGCTTGACCTGTCGGAGCGCAAGAAGGGTCTCGTCCTTGTGACAGGCCCGACCGGTAGCGGCAAATCCACGACGCTCGCCTGCATCATCGACCAGATCAACAAATCGCGCAACGCGCATATCATCACGATCGAAGATCCGATCGAGTTCCTGCACCGCCACAACAAGAGCATTGTCAGTCAGCGCGAGGTCACGCTTGATACCCGCAATTACGCCATTGCCCTGCGCGCCGCCCTCCGGCAGGCGCCCAACGTCATCCTCATCGGCGAACTGCGCGACTCGGAAACCATTGAGATCGCCATGACGGCAGCAGAGACCGGCCACCTCGTGCTTTCCACCCTGCACACCATCGGCTCCGCCAACACGATCGACCGCATCGTCGACGCCTTCCCCGCCAACCAGCAGGGCCAGATCCGCGTGCAGCTTTCCATGGTGCTCGGCGCGGTCGTCAGCCAACAGTTAGTGCCCAAGGAAGAGGGCGGCGTGCTCGCGGCCTTCGAAGTCATGCTCGTCAACGACGCCATCCGCAACATGATCCGCGAAAGCAAGATTCACCAGATCGACAGCGTCATCACCTCCTCGGCCGCCGAAGGCATGATCACGATGGACGCCAGCCTGCTCCGTGAGTACAAAGCGGGGCTGATCTCAGACATCACCGCCGTCGCCTTCTCCACCCAGCCCGAGCTCATGAAAAAACGGCTTGCGGCCGGCATGTAATAGGTGGTAAAATAGCGTTCGCGGCTCACGCCGCCGAAACAGCATATGCCAACGTGACTCAATGGTAGAGTAGCTCATTCGTAATGAGCAAGTTGAAGGTTCGATTCCTTTCGTTGGCTCCACAGAAAAACCGCTGAATTTCAATGAAATCGGCGGTTTTTCTGTTCTCCGGAATACAACCGTCTATGGCGGTTCGATACACTCTTTTTGCAAAATATGAGGTATGCAATCGCGGTGGCAATGAAGATAGGACATTACGTCTTCAAGCGTGAAATAAATATACACCCTGTCCATCTTGTCTACCCATGCGTTCCTGCGGGAAAGACTCATACGGTCAAGTCGGACTTGTGAGATTACGCCGACACGTCCTGAAGCTTTTCATCAAGCCACGTTTTTATTACAGCCTGTCTCGTTATCCCAAGACGCCTTGCTTCATCATCAATGGAGGATGCCATCCATCCGGGTAATGACAATGTCACTTTTTCTTGTTCATCGCCTAACCGAACAGCATTCTCCATATCGAAATACTCTAAATATCTCATGTCGCCTTCATCAAATAGTGTTTCCATTTCTTCAGCGGTCATTGTTTTCTTTTTCATAAATCCTCACCTCGTCTTCATGTGATCTTCTTACAGATATGATTCTAACTTTCCCATTGCGTTTTGTAATTACTGCCGTGTAGTGCTTGCCATTGTATACTGCAAATAACAACTCCCTTGGCTCCTCTTTGTATTTTGAAGAGTACTGAATTTTATTACTGTCTTTCCAGAGAGACTTCGCTTCTTCAAAATCAATGCCATGCTTTTCTTTGTTCGACTTGCTCTTATTTGGGTCATATTCAAATTCCGGCTCAAGTTCAACCTGAATTATTTCTCTTGTCCATTCACCTCTGCCGCCCATTAATCCTCATTCCTCTCAATCGCATGAGCAATCCTCACATTTCTTTGATAAGGAACTTCTATGACATCGGCATAGTTTCCCATTTCCTCAAATGGTTTTGCGTAGCAAATTATCAATTTGGGATCTATTGCTTTGCACATTTCAATATAACCGGTCATGAATTGATTTTTTACATCCATGCATCCCATTGTAGACAAAGCAACAACAGATCCCGGTTCTATTCCATCAAAACAGAATTCATAACTCCACTCATCACTCCACGAAACAGTAGGGATAACAGTAAGACCATTTCTCTGCCAGTACGCACCAAGCCACCTTGTCCTAAATGTATTAAAAATCTGAAGAGCAAGCGCGATGTTCGAATACATGCTGAAATCAGGCGTCATAAGTTGCTTATATTGTCGCAATTTATCCATATATGAATCGGGGCTCTTCCATATTTCATCATACCTGTCATCGTATTCAAAGAAGTGAATTGTAGCATCACGGTCAGTCGTTTCTTTTGATTTAGTAGAACTATATCTGATCAGTTTCAATTCGGATAAATCTATCATTTGCTTTTTCACAATAGGAAAATCAAACTTTCCATTGGTATGAAAGTCACTATAAAAATAATGTTCAAGATGTTTTATGCCATTCGTTTCCATGTTTTTATTATACAACTAATAATCGGCAGTGCCCAATTGTTTTCTTACGGGACTGCATCTTTTTTGGAGTCCTTGTACAAAAACCCACAAAGTTCAACGTTTGTGGGTTTTTCATTGCTTGGTACAATATACCATTTTTCGTCCGTTTTCACCTTTTAGAATCCCTGTACGCAAGTAACCGCAACGGTTACAGCCGTTTTTGTGGTCAAATTGTGGTCAAACTGACCACTACAAATTCGCTACTCCACCCTTTATCGTTCCGGTTCAGACTTGCTTTTTTTCTTGTTTTCTCTTGACAAAGGTTTACCTGTATCCGTGCAGAGTGAATCAAATCAAGCCGATTACATTAGTTTGACGGATATCGCAAAGTTTAAGGATGATAAAAATCCTCGTTATATTATTCAAAACTGGATGCGCAACCGGAACACGGTAGAGTTCCTGGGGATCCGGGAATCGCTGAATAACGATTTTTTTAACCGTGTCGAATTCGACACGGTTAGAATACAGGCCGGATTGAATAGTTTTGTCCTGACTCCTCAAAAATGGATTGAAGCAACACATGCGATCGGCATCATCTCTAAGGCCGGGAGATACGGCGGGACTTATGCACACAAAGAAATCTAACAATGATAAATTATCGTATCCATACGAATGCGATAAAACAAAATCTGATCCCTTCGCAAGTGACAGTTAAGCAAGTGAATGAAATATATGCGAATGAAGCGGATGTACTTAACGTTGCATTGTTTGGAACAACAGCAAAGCAATGGAAAGACAATAATCCTGATAAAAAAGGGAATATACGTGACTATGCGAATGTTTCTCAACTCGTTTGTCTTTCGAATCTTGAAAGTTTGAATTCCGTTCTGATTGACGATGGATTGCCTCAATCTATTCGGCTGGAAAAACTTAACGCAATAGCAATCAGCCAAATGCACATACTGACGGAGGATAATCGCGTGTTAGAACTCGAAATGATCGATAAGAAATTAAGTGAATAGTGAATTGGAATAACGAGGTGGTACAATGATAATAATAAGGAAGTAAGAATCGTATCAAGTCAAAGGAAAGCGAGGCAAACGCCATGCCGAGTGCGACGAAAATCGAAAAGGACAGCGTTCTTGCAAAAAAATTCTACGCAAGCGCAAAAAAACAAGTCGTGGATGATGCGGAGATTATTTCACGCCGAATGAAGGACGTAGACGAAGGCAGAGCCAGTCTGATTTCTTTGGAAGAATTTCATAAGCGCTTGAAAGATATGCGGGTTCGTGTAAGCTAATATTATCTGACTACCTTATTTGTAGGTGAAACAATCGGCTGTATTCCTTTTGCGATTCCACTTCACAATCTGCAATCAACTCCGTGAATGGCGTGTCGCTGGAATCCTGTTCCCTCTGTGCGATTTTTAGCGCATTGATATAGTCGGGACGCAGAACGGGCGGGATGGAAACCACCAGATAACCTTTGTTCAGCAAAATCAGATTCATGAGCAACCG
>JAISJT010000062.1 GCA_031261395.1 Eubacteriales Family XIII. Incertae Sedis bacterium | reverse complement strand
TGGTCTTCTTTTCGGTTTTTTTGCGTGGAAACGATGACGATCACGATGGTCGCGATATAGGGGAACATATCTACCAGGTACTGCGAGACATGGAACCCCATGCTCTGAAGCCTGTAGCCGAGGATAGACAGCGCACCGAAAAGATAGGATCCGAAGAAGGCTTTGACCGGGTTCCACGAGGCGAAGATCACGAGGGCGACCGCGATCCAGCCGCGTCCCGTCACGACGTCCGCCTGCCAGATCGGCACCGTCACAAGGGCAAGATACGCGCCGCCGAGGCCGCACAGTCCGCCGCCAAAGATGATGTGCGCATATTTGTGGTAGTCCACCGCCACCCCCGAAGCGTCCGCCGCCGCAGTGTTTTCGCCGACCGCACGCATATTGAGCCCGGGCCGCGTCTTGTAGAGATAAACCGAAACCAGAACGACGAGGATATATCCCATATAGACGAAGAAGTCCTGCCTGAAAAAGATTGGTCCAATGCCCGGGATATCTCCAAGAACAGGAACCGGGGCATGAGCAAAGAACGCCTGCACCGACTTCGGCACGGATTGACCAACGAGCGGATCGCCGACAAAGCGCGCAAAACCGCTGCCGAATATCGTGAGGGTCAGACCCGTCACGACCTGATTGCCCCTGAGTGTGACCGTAATAATGGCAAAGATCAGAGCCCCCGCCGCGCCGGCGGCAAATGCGCCCAGCAGCGCCAAGCCGGGCGAGCCCGTGTTATAGGCCGTCACAAAGCCAATGACTGCGCCCATGAGCATCATGCCTTCGACGCCGAGGTTGAGACTGCCGGATTTTTCCGTTACGAGTTCGCCGAGAGTTGCAAAGAGCAGCGGCATGGCGGCGATCACGGCTGCGGCGAGGAAATCAATCATGATAGACCCGCGCCTCCACCGCATTTTTCAGCCCGACCCATTTCACCTTGTACCTGAGGAAGAAATCGCTCCCGAGGACAAAGAACAAAATCACGCCCTGCACGACGTCCGCTATAGAACTTGATACGTTCATGGAAAGCTGGATATAGCTGGCGCCCTGAAGGAGCAGAGCGAAAGCCAGACACACAAACAAAGTAGTGATAGCATTCAGACGGGCGAGCCAACAGGTTATTATTGCAGTGAATCCGTAGTTTGATGACAGACCCCAGGTCAGCGTTTTTTCGATCGCGCTTGCCTGTACGAATCCGACAAAGCCGAGCAGACCGCCCGAGATAAACATAGCTACCATGATGATGACGGGTACGTTCATGCCGGCGTAGCGCGCCGTGTCGAGGCTCTCGCCTACCACCGTGATCTCATAGCCCTTCTTCGTATAGCCCATGAAGAGGAAGACAGCTATAGTCAGTACGATCATAAATATCCAGCCGATATGAAGCCCGAACACATCGGGCAGGACCGCATTTTCGGAAAAGGACGGGATCTTAGGGAAGCCCTTGGAGGCCGGATCCTTCCATGGTCCGTACTGCAAATACATCACTATCTTAATAATAATATAGTTCATCATCAGCGTGAAAATAGTCTCGTTTGTCCCCATCTTGGCCTTGAATGCCGCAGGGATCAGCGCCCAGACCCCGCCGCCGGCCACAGAAGCCGCCGCCATCAGGGGGAGCAGTACCGAAGGAGGCAGATCGCCGTGATTCAGCGCGACATAGGAGGCGCAAAGTGCGCCCATCATGATCTGACCTTCACCGCCGATATTCCAAAATTTCATTTTGAATGCGACGAGGATGCCGAGCGACGCGATCGTCAAAGGGATCGCCTTGATCAGCGTCTGCTCGATGCGCATGGGCGTACCGAGCGCGCCAGTGACGATAGTGCCGAAAACTTTCAGCGGATCGAGATCAAAGAACAAAAGCACGATGCCTGAAAATATCAGCGCCAGCACGATCGAAATCGTCAGGATAAAGGCTGTTTTCCTCGGCGGGACATTGTCGCGCTTTGTGATCCTGACGGGTGAAATCATCAGGCCGCCCCCTGCCCGCCGGCCATCAGATAGCCGATCTCTTCTTTGGTGGTAGTTGCGGCATTCAGCAGACCCGTGATGCGCCCGCCGGACAGCACGAGCACGCGGTCGCAAAGGCTGAGCAGGACGTCGAGATCTTCGCCTACAAAGATGATGCCGACACCGAGTTCTTTTTGCTCGTTCAGCAAATCATAGATGCGGTAAGACGCCCCGATATCGAGTCCTCGAACGGGGTAGGCCGTGATCAGGACCTTGGGCGCCGAGTCGATCTCGCGGCCCAGCAGTACTTTTTGAATATTGCCGCCCGAAAGTCTGGAGACCGGCGTATAGATCGAAGGCGTCAGGATATCGAGCCGCTCGACGATGCGCTTCGCTTTTTCGGCCGAGGGGCCGCGCCTGAGTACGATGCCTTTTTGGCTTTGATATTCCTTGAGGATGATATTGTGGACGATATCCATCGAGCCGACAAGACCCATGCCGAGCCGGTCTTCGGGGATGAATCCCATGCGGATACCGAGCCGGATGATGTCTCTGGGCGATTTGCCGAGGATATTGGCGCCGTCAAAAAATATGCGTCCTTTTTCTGCGTGCTGAAGTCCCGCGATCGTCTCGCAGAGCTCCTTTTGACCGCTGCCGGCCACTCCGGCCACTCCGAGGATCTCGCCCGGGAACACGTCAAAACTGACCTGATCCAAGGCCGCCTTTTTGTCCTTGTCGATGACGGTCACGCCATCGAGCCTGAGCAGAGGCTCTTCGTGCGGGAGTGTCTCACGTCGGATCGACAAATCGACGCGCCGCCCTACCATCATCTCGATGAGCGTATTTGGCTCCGTGCGCAGAGTCTCGAGCGTGCCGATGGACTCGCCCTTGCGCAGCACAGTGATGCGATCAGATATCTCCATGACCTCGCCCAATTTGTGTGTAATGATCACGACCGCGCAGCCTTCGTTTTTCATATTGCGAACGATGGCGAAGAGGCGGTCGATTTCTTGCGGTGTCAGTACGGCCGTTGGTTCATCCATGATGAGGATGCGCGCGCCGCGGTACAAAACTTTCAGGATCTCCAGCGTCTGCTTTTCGCCGACGCTCATCTCGTAGACCTTTTTGGCGGGATTGATATCGAGTCCGTACCGGTCCGATAGTTCGCGGATCCGGCTGTCAAGCGCTTTGGCATTGAGAAAAAACCCCGTGCCGCCGCCCAGTATGATATTGTCGCGCGCCGACATCACATCCACCAATTTGAAATGCTGATGGATCATGCCGATGCCCATTGCTATGCTGTCCTTCGGCGAGGCAAAATGCACTTCCTCGCCGTTCACAAAAACAAAACCGCTGTCGGGGCGGTAAATCCCCGACAGCATATTCATCAGTGTACTCTTGCCTGCCCCGTTCTCGCCGAGGAGCGAATGAATCTCTCCCGGCATGACAGTCAGGCTGATATCCTTGTTTGCGACGACGGAACCGAAGGCTTTTGAGATGCCGCGCATCTCAATGGCCGGAATTCGGTTTTCGGCGTCTTGTTCGGTCATCGGCCTATTCGGGTGCGTTGACGCCCTTGATGACCTGATCGATCGTCCAAATCTGTCCTCGGTCGAGGCTCTGGCCTTCTTCGGCCAGCACGGTGCCGTCCGCATACTCGATCGGGCCCGTAAAGATCTTGAACTCTCCGGACAATATCTGTGCACGGACTTCTTCGACCTTGGCCTTCGCTTCATCGGTGACATTCTTCGTCAGCGGCGCGAGGTCGATATAGCCGTCTGCCAGCGTGCCGTAGTATGATTCCGGCGTCCAGGTTCCGTCAAGGATCGCCGAGATGGTCGGCTTCAGGAATACTTCATGATGCCAGATAGGCGCTGTCAGGAAGGCGTCTTCCAGACCTTCGAGGCCGCTGTTGTCAAGGTTGTATCCGACTGCAAACACGCCTGCGTCAGCTGCCGCGAGCTGCGGGCCTGTCGTATCGGCATGCTGAGTGATGACGTCGCAGCCCTGTGACAAGAGGGCTTCCGCTGCCTGCTTTTCACCGGCCGGATCGTACCAGCTGTTTGTGTAAACCACGTTCACGACGGCATCCGGATTGACAGACTGTGCGCCGAGAGCAAAGGCGTTGATACCGATCTTGACTTCGGTGTACGGATAGGCCGCGACATAGCCGAGTTTGTTTGTCTCGGTTTGCAGACCCGCGATGATGCCCGACAGATAGCGCGGCTCTTCCATCGCCCCGAAATAATTGCCGAGGTTGTGATCGTTGATATAGCTGCCCGAGAAATGCAGGAAGGTGATGTCGTCGTACTCACCCGAATTGGCCAGCTCGTTCAGCGCATCGCCAAAGCCAAAGCTCGTGCCGATGACGATTGACGCGCCCTGGTCGATCAGCTGCTTGGCCGCATCCGAAGCCGCCTGAGTATTTGTATCGTCGATGCCTTCGAGCCAGACGGTCTTGATCTTGTCGCCAAACTCTTCCTGAAGAGCGACCGTGCCGTTGTGCTGCGCCTGTGTGTAGCCGCCGTCATTGACTGTTCCGATATAGATAAAGCCGACCGTGACAGGATCGCCGCTTTCGGGCTCAGGTTCGTTTGCCGGTGTTTCCGCCGCCGCGCCGCTGCCCGTATCTGCCGGAGGCGCCGCAGGCTCATCGCTGCCGCCGCCGCAAGCCGACAAAGCCAGCACCATTATGGCGGCCAATACGATCATCAAAAATCTTTTCTTCATTCGTTTTCTCCTTCTGTTTCCTCAATGAAAATATCTTTTCATTATAAAAGAAAGCCCGAAACATTACAAGGATATTTCGGACAGATACTACGATAATAAGGTCAGCTGCGCGTCATGCTACTCCGTAAAACTGATCACACCGTCTTCTATCTGACGTATTACAGCCAGCGATTCCACCCTGATTCCCTTTTCGCGAAGCCGTTCTGCGCCGCCCTGAAATGCCTTTTCGATGACAAAACCACCGCCAAGGATCTCAGCGCCCGCTTGATTTGCGAGGTTGACAAGGCCAAGAGCCGCCTGCCCGTGCGCAAGGAAGTCGTCGATGATGAGACAGCGGTCGCCCGCCCCGAGAAATTTTTTGTCGATGCGGATCGAACTCATCTTGCGCTTTGTGAAACTCATGATCTCCGAAAAATAATATCCGCCTTCCATCGTGCTCGGTTGTTCCTTCTTGGCAAAGACCACGGGTACCGAGCCGAAATAGCGCGCCGTGAAAGCCGCGACCGCGATGCCTGACGCTTCGACGGTCAGGATCTTGTCCACGTTCGCCGCGATATCGTCAAAACGCGTACGAAAATCTGCCCCGATCAATTCAAAGAGCGTGACGTCCACCTGATGATTCAGAAAGGAGTCAACCTTGAGGATCTCCGTCCCGACAGCAAGCCCGTCTTTAAGTATCCGATTTTTCAGAATTTGCATCTAATATTCGTAAACAAGTTCCACGGAACTGTTGTTGTAGACCTTCTGTACGTCATCGTTTTCATCGAAAGCGTCTACCATTTTTGAAAGGGATTTGAGCGCGTGGTCGTCTTTCGGCGCCGCTTCGATGCTCGGAATGAACTCCACGTCCGCTTCCTCGTTTTCGATCCCCGCTGCGGCAAGCGCGTCAACGACGGCAATCAAATCATCGGGCTCCGTACGGACTTCCCAATATTCTTCCGAATCGAGTACATCCTCAAGACCGGCGTCAAGACCAGCTTCCATCAGCGCATCTTCATCGGCGAGACTTTTCTCAACCAAGATGACGCCCTTGCGTTCAAACATGTATGACACACAGCCCGGCGCGCCCATATTGCCACCGAAACGATCAAAGATATGCTTGACAGCCGATGTCGTGCGGTTCATATTGTCCGTCAGCACGTCGACGATGACCGCCACGCCCGAAGGCCCGTAGCCCTCAAACCGCGCCTCTTCGTAAGACTCGCCTTCGATTTGTCCCGAACCCTTCTTGACGGCCTGTTCGATCTTGTCTTTCGGCATACTGATCGACTTCGCCTTTTCAATGGCCGTACGCAGCGACGCATTGTAAGACGGATCCGCGCCTGCTTTCGCTGCGACCATTATCGCCCTCGCGTATTTTGTAAATATGGCTGCTCTCTTGTTGTCCTGCGCCGCTTTGCGGCCGGCGATCGTACCGTGTCTGCCCATCGATGCTTACCTCTATTCCCTCACGAAAACTACCGTCGAAAATTATACCATAATTTCACCCCATGTAATTGCAGTCGTAACAATCCGATTCGTAATTCCGCAGAATACATAAAAACAATCTTTTCGTATTAGTTTTTGCTATAATAAGAAACAGCCGCATTTGAGGTCGGGTAACGGGAGGATGGATTGTGATCGCAAAAATGCCCCTTAGCAGAAAATTGTGGGTTGTGTACATCGTTTATGATTGCGTTACCTTTCCGGTCATGATCACGCATTATTTATACACCCGACATTATGCAATCGCGAACAATCTAAATCTTGATGGTCTGCAGTTCTTCATTCTGGTACTTTATCTCGCCGCCATCGTGATTGCCACTACGGTGATTTTCACTATTGCCAACAAGGTGAAAAAGTCGATCAGCGAACCGCTCAAGGATATGGATCGGGGCGTGAAACGTCTTGCGCTTGGTGACACGACCGTGAAATTTACATATGATGCGTCAGACGACGAGATCGGAAGCCTTTCGAAAAGCCTGCGCTCCGTCGTCGGGGCAATCCGGGAGGAGTCCGATATTTTGGACAGGATGGCTGCGGGAAACTATACGGATACGATCGCACTGCGCAGTGAAAATGATGAAATGTTTCGCGCGGTCCGGGACATCATAGAAGCCGAAAACGATATGCTGGGCAATCTGCGCGGCGTTTCCCGGGGGATTTCCGCCGTCGCCGCCTCCGTGGCAAGCGACGCCAATCTTCTGGCGAGCGGCGCCAGCGAACAGGCTTCTTCCATTGAGGAATTTAGCGCGAGCATCGGCGAAGTCCAAAACGCGGCGGTGGACAATTTGGGACTGACGGATCGGATTTTGGCAAACGTTAGCGAAAACGCAAGCCGCATTCGCGACATCTCCGCGGAAATGGAGCGCATGATCGCGGCCATGTCACAGATCACACAAAGTTCAGTCCAAGTATCCAAAGTCATCACCGTGATCGACACGATCGCATTTCAGACCAATATCCTGGCGCTCAATGCCGCGGTCGAAGCGGCGCGTGCCGGTATGCACGGGAAGGGATTCGCCGTGGTTGCGGACGAAGTACGGGATCTTGCCGGGAAATCGGCGGCGGCGGCGCAGGAAACGTCCAATCTCATACAAGCCAGCGCCAACAACGTAGAAATCGGCAGCGATATCGTAAAGGTCATCAGCAAGCGGATCGAGGAAATCGAAACGCTGATCGTCAGCAATGCGGAAATGGTAGAACAGCTTCACAAAACCTCCGTGCAACAGCGCACCGCAATGGAAGAGATCAATGCCGGCATCATCACCATTTCTGACGTCATCCAGACCAATACCGCCATGGCCGAGCAATCCTCCGCCGCGGCGCAGCAGCTCTCCGCGGAAGCCAGAACCCTCGAAGCCGTCGCCGAATCGTTCCAATTAAAGTAAGCAGACAAGGGAAAAATCAGGCTCCTTGGGGATTCCCGCGCAGGCGGGAATGCAATGGATTGCCTTCTACTGGTTCAGCAAGGCGTCGATGCCCAGAAGTTCTTCTACCTTCTCCCAGCCGGTTACGTTGACGTCATCTGCGGGCACGACCTTGGACAGGTTCATCTCCTGTGTGCCGAGGCGCATACCGCCCGCATAGTCGATCTTGCCGCCGAAGGGGTTTTGGATCGGTGCGGCTTCCAGCGCTTTCATGTAGGATTCCCACGTGACTTCCTGACCTTCGAGACGTCTAAGCCCTTCGGTAAAGAAGACGCCGCAGATCCATCCGGTCTGTGCATAAGCATTCATGGTGAAGTCTTCTCCGCCGGATTCTGTCGCGACCCATTTCGAATACTCCGCCAGGGATTCCTGTGCGATGCTGCTCGCATAGTCGACCCAGCCGAGGCCGTACACTTCGAATTTGCCTTTGATGTCATTCACGACCGCTTTGCTCATCGCGTCGGATACATTGACATAGGTCGTGATGCAATCCTTATTGACGCCCTGTGCGGCAAGTTCTTTCACGATGGTCGGCATCGTGGCCTGGATCGAAGCGACGATAATGAAGTCGACGTTCGCATTCTTGATGTTCGTGACCGCCGCCGAGACGTCGGCTGCGGCTGCCGGAACCTGTTCTTCGAAATATTCTACGCCGTCGAGTTT
>JAISJT010000034.1 GCA_031261395.1 Eubacteriales Family XIII. Incertae Sedis bacterium | reverse complement strand
GAAACGAGCGTCATCTTCGCGCTGATCATCGCGATCATCCTCGTGTTCGTCAACCCGCTCAACGGGATGCTGAACTAATCACCGGCTTGCTTAGGAGGCTATTATGATACCCATCCTCGGCGCAGAGCTGGTCGCGCCGCTCATAGGCTTTGATGCGACGTTCATCTTTGTCCTGATCACGTTCTTTATCCTGTACCTGATCTTCAAGAAGTTTTTCTTCGAGAAGGTGAGGGATTTCATGCAGGCGCGCGAGCAAAAGGTCATCGATTCTTTTGACAATGCGGCGGCGGTCAACGTACAGGCAGAAGAACGCTTGCTTGAGTACAACAAAAAACTCGAGTCGGCGGAGTTTGAGCGCCGTGACCTACTGAAAGACGCCAAGACCAAGGCGGACTTGCGCGCACAGACGATCATCTCCGAGGCAAATGACCGTGCGGCGGAGATCGTCCGTCAGGCAGAGGCCGAAATCGAACGGGAACGGCAGATCGCCGTAGAGGCGATGCGCGATCAGGTTGCGATGCTTGCGGTACTCGCGGCCGAAAAGATCATCGAAAAGCAGCTTGACGAGGAGGGGCAGATGCTCATCATCGACGAGATCATCAAGGGGAGCGGACAGGATTCATGGACTCACTGACAGTCGACAATGCCTACGGGCAGGCCATGTTTGATGCAGCCCAAGGTCTCGGCAGGAAAAGCGAGGTCCTATCGGAACTGCAGAGCGTGTCTTCTGTGTTCAAAGAAAATCCGAAACTGCGAAGGCTCTTTCTCTTGCCGACGGTATCTGCCACGAGCAAGAGAAGCGTATGCCGCAGCGTCTTTGGCGGACAGGTTTCGCAGATCGTGCAAAACTTTCTGCTCGTCCTCATCGACAAACGCAGGGTCGGCGCGTGGAACGGGATCGTCCGGCATTATGAAAAACTCATGGACGAGCATGACGGATTCACGAAGGGCATTTTGTATTCGGTAGTGCCGGTAGACGGAGAGACACTGAATGAATTCGAAGAAAAGACAGGCAAGGCGATCGGCAAGGAAGTCCGCCTCGAAAACCGCATAGATCCTGCGCTCATTGGGGGCGTACGCATCTATGCAGACGGAAAACTGATCGATGCGAGCGTGAAAACACGGCTCGAAAATATGAAACAGACCATGCTCGGTCTGTAACAAGAGATAAAGGGACACGAAAATGAATCTAAAACCGGAAGAAATCAGCGCAGTCATACGGGAACAGATAAAGAATTACGAAAACGAAGTCGAAATGAGCGATTACGGTTCCGTCATTCAGGTCGGCGACGGTATCGCACGCGTGTTTGGACTCGAGAGCTGTATGTCGGGTGAACTGCTCGAGTTTCCGGGCGAAACTTACGGCATGGCGCTGAACCTCGAAGAGGAAAATGTCGGCGTGGTCATCATGGGCTCTGACATGCACATCCGCGAAGGCGATGTCGTGAAGCCGACGGGGCGCGTCGTGGAAGTCCCCGTGGGGGATGCGATGATAGGGCGCGTAGTGAACGGCATCGGTCATCCCATCGACGGCAAGGGTCCGGTCAACACGAGCGAGACGCGCCCTGTTGAAAACGCGGCGCCGGGCGTGCTGGCGAGAAAGTCGGTCTTTCAGCCGCTACAGACCGGGATCAAGGCGATCGACTCGATGATACCCATAGGCAAAGGTCAGCGCGAACTCATCATCGGGGACCGCCAGACGGGCAAGACGGCCATCGCGGTCGACGCTATTCTCAATCAAAAAGGTCAGGACGTGATTTGCATCTATGTCGCGATCGGACAGAAAAATTCGACGGTGGCGCAGATGGTGCAGCATCTCGAAGACAAAGGCGCCATGGACTATACCATCGTTGTGTCCGCGACAGCGAGCGACGTGGCGCCGCTTCAGTATCTGGCGCCGTATTCAGGATGCGCGATCGGCGAGTATTTCATGTACAAGGGCCGTGACGTCCTCATCATTTACGACGACCTTTCAAAGCATGCTGTCGCGTACCGCGCGATGTCTTTGCTTCTTCGCCGCCCGCCGGGACGTGAAGCCTATCCGGGCGATATTTTCTACCTGCATTCGCGTCTGCTTGAGCGCGCGGCCAAACTTTCGGATGAACTCGGAGGCGGTTCGCTGACGGCGCTCCCCATCATCGAGACACAGGCGGGCGACGTGTCTGCCTATATCCCGACAAATGTCATTTCGATCACGGACGGACAGATCTTCCTTGAGTCGAGCCTCTTTTTCTCGGGTCAGCGGCCTGCGGTCAATGCCGGTATTTCCGTATCGCGCGTCGGCGGAAATGCACAGATCAAGGCGATGAAGAAGGTTGCGAGCAGCGTCAAACTCGAACTTGCACAGTACCGCGAGCTGGCGAGCTTTTCGCAGTTTGGCTCCGACATCGACAAGGAGACAAAGAAGCGTCTCGACCACGGTCTTGTGCTCATGGAGATCATCAAGCAGCCTCAGTACAGTCCGGTCAGCGTTGAGCATCAGGTGATGATTTTCTATGCTGCCGTTGGGAGCTATTTGGATGATATGGAATGTGTTGATCTCTTCGAATTTGAAAGAGGTCTGTATGAGCATATGGACGCGATGCATCCCGCCGTCGGAAAGACGATCACGGAGAAGGGCGCCCTTTCAGAGGAGGCCGAGAAAGAACTCAAAGCAGGCATCACGGAATACAAGGACGAGTTCCTGAAGACAAGGGTGGTTTAATTGGCCGGACAGTCTATGCAGGGAATCAAACGGCGCATCCGCAGCATCACGAGCATCGAGCATATCACGAGTGCGATGAAGCTGGTGTCTTCGGCGAAACTGCGCCGTGCACGCAACATCTTTGAACGGGTTCAGGACAATCTGCGTTTTGTCACGGACACTATAGACGACATTCTGGTTTCCGTTTCCGATGTGCCGGATGCCTATATATTGGGCAGCCGTGAGATCAAGAGGACTTGCTATGTCGTGGTGACAAGCAATAGGGGTCTTGCCGGCAGTTTCAATGCCAACATCATCAAAGAGGCTGAGCGCCTGATCGCGAAGGCGAATGCACCGGAAAAACCGCTGATCGTCTGTATCGGCAGTAAGGGCAGGGACTATTTTCGCAAGCGCGAACATGAGATCCTGAGCGAATATCTGCTGGCGCCCGAGGATGTGACTTTTGAGGAAATGAGCCTCATCACGAAGGAGATCGTCGGACTTTACGACGAAGGGGTGATCGACGAATTGGTATTTGTATACACGGCTTTCATTTCAACGATGGAACAGCGTGCGGTCTCGGAACGCTTGCTGCCTTTTGAAAAAAAGACGGCGGACACGGAAAAAAGCCCGAGGCAACTCGAGCATCCGGTCGACTACGAACCCGGCCCGGAGGCCGTGTTTGCATATCTCGTTCCGAAATATGCGGAGATCATGCTATACCGCACGGTCATAGAATCGGCGATTTGCGAACATGCCGCCAGGCGTATGGCCATGCAAAATGCGACAGACAGTGCACGCGATATGATGACAAGTCTCAACCTCTTCTACAATAGGGCGCGGCAGGCCGCGATCACCAATGAAATCACCGAGATCGTCAGCGGTGCAGAGCAGGTAAGATAAGGAAGCAATCAAGGAGAAATCAATGAGCAACAAGGGACATATCAGCCAAATCATCGGACCGGTCGTAGACATCAAGTTTGAGCAAAACAATATGCCTCAGCTTCTCTCGGCCATCACGATTGATAACGAGGGCGAGACTATCGTAGTGGAGGCGGCGCAGCATACCGGCGACGACGTTGTACGTTGTATTGCTTTGTCATCGACAGACGGATTGCGCCGGGGAATGGAGGCTGTCGACACCGGCGGTCCGATCACTGTCCCCGTCGGACCCGAAGTCCTGGGCAGGCTCTTCAATGTCGTCGGCGACAATATTGACGGAAAGGAAGCGGTGACCACGGCGAAACGCATGCCGATTCACCGTGAGCCTCCTACTTTTGAGGATCAGGATACAAGTTCGCATATCTTCGAAACGGGAATCAAGGTCATCGACCTCATCGCTCCTTATACGCGCGGCGGCAAGGTCGGCCTCTTTGGCGGCGCGGGCGTCGGCAAGACGGTCCTGATCCAGGAACTGATCCGCAACATAGCAAAGGAGCACGGCGGCATCTCGGTTTTTTCGGGCGTTGGCGAGCGTACGCGTGAGGGCAACGACCTGTATTATGAAATGATCGAATCCGGTGTTATCGAAAAGACTGCGATGGTCTTTGGGCAGATGAACGAGCCGCCGGGTGCGCGTATGCGCGTGGCGCTGGCCGGCCTGACGATGGCGGAATATTTCCGCGATGAAGAGGGCCAGGACGTCCTGCTCTTCATCGACAATATCTTTCGCTTCACTCAGGCGGGCTCCGAAGTTTCGGCTTTGCTTGGGCGCGTGCCGTCATCCGTCGGATATCAGCCGACGCTGGCGACGGAGATGGGCGCACTCCAGGAGCGCATCACCTCTACGAAAAAGGGCTCGATCACTTCGGTCCAGGCGATCTATGTGCCGGCCGATGACTTGACCGACCCCGCGCCGGCGACGACCTTTGCGCATCTTGACGCGACTACCGTACTTTCACGCGCAATCACGGAGCTGGGCATCTATCCCGCCGTTGATCCGCTCGAATCCACGAGCCGCATCATGGATCCTCTCATCCTCGGCGACGAACATTACAAGACAGCTCGTGATGTGCAGGAAGTGCTTCAGCACTACAAAGAACTGCAAGACATCATCGCCATCCTCGGTATGGACGAACTCTCGGACGAAGACAAAGTGGTCGTGAACAGGGCGCGCAAGATCCAGCGCTTCCTGTCTCAGCCCTTCGCGGTGGCGGAAGCCTTCACCGGCATGCCCGGCAAATACATTCCGATCAAAGAAACGATCCGCGGATTCCGCGAGATACTCGACGGCAAACACGACGACATTCCCGAACAGCTCTTCCTGTTTGCGGGCGGCATTGACGAAGTTGTCGAAAGGGCCAAACAGAATGGCTAAAGCCTTTTCGCTGAAAATTGTGACGCCGGAACAACTTTTCTATGAAGGTGAGGTTGAGATGGTTGTCGTGAAAGCGACGACGGGTGAAGAAGGCTTCATGGCGGATCACGTCTGGGCCTGCAAGCTCCTCGTGCCGGGTCCGGTCCGGTTCAAAGAGTCAGGGTCGCCGAATTTTCGCGAGGCTAAGGTCACGGGCGGGTTTGTCGACGTGCGCGGGGATACCCTTGTGTATGCGGATGCTGCGGAGTGGAAGGACGAGTCTGATGGAAATTCATCGCATAGTTGAGGGCCCGCTCGAAGCAAATTGCTACATAATATATAAGAAAGACGGCGCCGCTGCGTATGTCATCGATCCTGGCTACGACACCAAGCGTACTATCGCGTTTGTCCGCGAACACGGGCTTGCTGTCAGCGCCATCCTTCTCACTCATTCACACCACGACCACTCCGGCAAAGCAGAAGCGCTTGCGAAGGCTTTTGACTGTGAGATCTATGCCGGGCGCGAGGAACTCGATTATTATCGCGGGCGTGTAGACCGCGTGATAGACGGCGGCGAAGTATTGAATTTGGACGGAGAGAATGGGGAGGTCATCGAAGCGCTGCCTACGCCGGGGCACAGCGCCGGAGGTGTGTGTTATTATTCAAAAAAAAGCCGCGTGGCATTCACGGGCGATACGATTTTCAATGTTGACCTCGGATATACGCATTTTGAGGGCGGCAGCGCGGAGCGGATGCGCGAAAGTCTGCGGAATGTGGTCAACAAATGGGACAATGGGGTGACGATCTATCCGGGGCATGGCGACTCGGCTACGATGAAGACCGTGCGCGAGATCAACCGGGAATTCATTGAGGCGGTTCGGGGCTGATTGATTCGGCGGGCGGCGATCCGTTTGATGTATCTGCCTGCAAGCGCGGCGGTCAATCGTTGGCTGCCGCGCTTTTCGTGTCAATTAAAAATCAAAGAAGGTCGAGTTTGTACTTTTGCTTGTCTATGCCGGGAAAAATAGGGCGGCGGTCATATCCAAATAATTTTCGCCCGTATAGGCCGGGTATTTTTGCAGCACGGCTTGTTTGAAGGCGGCAGCGTTTGGGCTGGAAGCGGCAAGGGTCTTTAGCGACTGTAGATAATCCGCTTTTGTCCGGGCGTCCTTTGCGTCCTCCGGGTGGTGGTGGGACGTGAGAATCATACCAAAGCCGCGGGAGAGCAGGTCCTTCAGCTGCGCGATCAAGGCGTCTGCATGGCTTGCGCCCGCTACGATGGAGTGGCGGTCGTGCCCCAGCATGTGAATATACGCCAGGCCAAGCGCCGGGATTTCGATGTCGAAGGCATCCTTCGAAGGGACGATGTCCAGCGTGAACCCTGCGAGATCTACGAGCCCGGCCGCAAGGGTATGGGTCACCTTGGGAATCGAAGTGTCGAACGCCGGGCCAAAGGCCTCTGCGAAATTGTCCAAGAGCGCCCTGCCGCCGCCGATATTTGCGAATTCATCGGCCTTCTTGGTGGCGTATACCGGTATGTCCGGCAAAAAGGAAGCCGCAGCCAAGTGGTAGCTTAATAGCTTTGCCTCCACCCGGGATTGCAGTGTATTCATATATTCGGTCAGTTCTGCGATGTTGTCTGTGAAGCAAGGCGTTTCGATGATGAGGGCGCGCCCGTTCTTTTCCAGAATGAAGACCTCATCGGTCATAGGGTCATTCGTTTGGTAGGCGTGCAGTTTCGCCTCGCCTAAGTCGTACACGCGGACCTCGCCTTTTGGAAGGCGTACGGTCACGTATTTCTTTTGTTTCATGGTGTTACCTCCTTATTTGCGTTTTTCCTCCTTTGCTTTTTATTGACGAGACGTGTATTTTCCGCCTCAATCCTATGCTAAAACAATTGCCTTAAATGTAAAGTAAACGACTTCACTCCGTCGTCCGGTAATTTAAAGTGTGACGCGGTTTGTGCAAAATTGTATAATGTCAATGATGATCACTGATACGGCTTTGATATTTGAGGGCGGCGGGATGCGCGCCAGTTATACGGCGGGGGCGCTTGTCACGCTGATGGAAGAAAGCTTTGGCTTTCAGGATGTCTATGGTATTTCTGCGGGGTCCAGCCATACGGTCAATTATATTTCGGGCGATATCCGGCGGTCGAAGATTTCCTTTGTGGATTTCATGGGGACGCCCGGCACGAGCGGATGGGGCGGCTGGCTGCGCGGCAAGGGGTATTTCAACGCGGAGTATATTTACCAGCGGGCCGCCGGGCCAGGGCAGAAATTGGAGTACAATATGCAGGCTTTTCTCGCGAATCCGGCGCGGCCGCACATCGAGGCTTTCGAGCGTGATACCGGGCGGACGGTGTACTGGGGCAAGGAGGATATGCCGACCACGCTTGATCTCATGACGCGCGTGCGCGCGAGCTCGACGATGCCCATTTTCATGCCGCCCGTGACGATCGGCGGGCAGGTGTATTACGACGGCGGGATCGGCGACAGCTGGGGGATCCCGCTCGCGCAGGCCAAGCGTGACGGCTTTCGGAAATTCTTCATCGTTTGCACGCAGAAGCGCGGATACCGCAAGGCAAAATCGGCGCATCCTGCGGCAATAAGATTTTTGTTTGGCGCCCACCCGATCATTGCACAGCGTATGCTGGATCGCTATGAAGGCTACAATGCCGTGCTTGAGGAGATCGCTGATCTGGAGCGTCGGGGCGATGCGTATGTCTTTTATCCCGAAAATATGGCAGTGAAAAATACGACTGTGGATTTGCCGCTGCTGGAGGCGAGCTACGCCGAGGGCTATGCACAGGCGCAGCGCGAGTTGCCGGCGTGGCAGGAGTTTTTGAATGTGTGTCACGGGGGCGGGGATGACGCTTGAGTTGCTTGCTCCGGCGGGAGATGCCGAGAAACTGCGATTTGCGCTGCTCTACGGGGCGGATGCAGTGTATTTTGGCGGCGGGGCGTTTAGCCTGCGGGCGGCGGCGGCAAGTGCATTTTCGGCGGCGGATACGGCCGGCGCCGTGCGGCTTTGCCATTCGTTCGGCGCGAAGGCTTATTTGACGCTGAATATTTATCCGCATGATGAAGATATCGAAGCGCTGACCGAATATCTCCGCGCGCTGGCGTCGACCGCCGGGGACGCAGCCGCTTTGCCCGATGCTTTTATCGTTTCCGATCCGGGGGTGCTGGGCATTCTGAAGGAAGTTCTGCCGGGGGTCGGCATGGCGGGCGGACCCGAAATCCATTTGAGCACGCAGGCCAATGTCACGAGCGCGCCGGCTGCGCGGTTTTGGTATGCGCAGGGGGTGCGCCGGCTGATCCTGGCGCGGGAACTCTCGCTGCCGGAGATCAAGAAGATACGAGACGCGATCCCGGAGGATATGGCGCTGGAGGCCTTTGTGCACGGCGCGATCTGCATGGCGTATTCGGGCCGCTGTCTGCTTTCGAATTATCTGAACGGAAGGGATGCCAATCGCGGCGAATGCTCGCAGCCCTGCCGGTGGAATTATGCGCTGGAGGAAGCGAAACGCCCCGGGGAGTATTTCCCGGTCGAGGAAGACGGGCGGGGCACCTATCTCCTGAGCGCCAATGACCTTTGCATGATCGAACATATCTCGGATCTGGTGCAGGCCGGCGTGTCGTCTTTCAAGATCGAGGGACGCATGAAAAGCGCCTACTATGTCGCGAGCGTTGTGCGGGCCTACCGCTGGGCTATCGGCGCGGCGCAAAAGGGCGAGCCGTACGATCCGCTGTGGTTTGCCGAACTCGAAAAGGCCAGCCACCGGAGATTTTCCACCGGGTTTTTCTACGGCGTTCCGGGGAAGGATCACACCGAGGAAATCACGGAAGCGCCGGCGTACGGCGAAGGGATGGAGTATATCCGCGGCTATGAGTTCCTCGGCAATGTGTTGGGATACGATGCGGATAGCGGATTCGCGCGCGTCGAGGTGCGGGGCAAATTTTCGCCCGGAGAGACCATCGAGATCTTCGGCCCGGCGCCGGGTTTCACGGAAGTCACGGTAGGCGAACTCTATGATGAAGAAATGCAGCCGATAGACTCCGCCAATCGCGCGATGCAAATCGTGTATCTGAAAACCCCAAACCCTGTGCAAGTAAATGATATGATTCGACGAGCGAAATGATCTGCGGTTCACGAATGTTGTATGCTATACTTTACTTGTAATTTGGAGGTACGAACATGAGTGAATTTGAAACTACCGTGGATAAGGCACATTCCCACTATACCCCTGTATATACGGAGACGGACAACACTGCGTATTGCACGACTTGCGGCAAGACCGTCGAGCTGAAGGCCGGGGATGAGATCCCGATTTGCTGCGGACGGATCATGGATCTGATCGACTAAGCCGTGGGGATTTCGCCGGAGAATCCGGAGCATCATGGCGAGAAATTATTTGCTTGACCAAAGCCGGACGCCCTTGTTTGATGCGCTCCGGAAATTCTCGGCATGGGATCCTGCGCCGTTTTTTGTTCCGGCACACAAAATGGGCAGTGGTATCGACCCGCGCTGGATAGAATTCGCCGGCGAGAATATTTTTCGTATGGATCTTTCCGAAGTGCGCTGGACGGATGACTACCATGGGGCGTCCTCCGCGATTCTTGAGGCGGAAGTCTTGGCTGCCGACGCGTGGGGCGCCGCGCGCACGCGCTTTTTGGTCAACGGGACTTCGAGCGGCATCATCGCTTCGGTTTGCGGGATCTGCGGGGACGGCGATGAAATCATCGTGCCGCGCAATGCGCACAAGTCCGTTGTCTATGCTTTGGTGCAGAGCGGCGCTGTGCCTGTCTACGTGCAGCCGGAGCTTTGCGGAGCAGGGCTCGTGGGCGGCTTGCTGCCGGAAACGCTGGCGGCGGCGCTGGACGCGCATCCCGGCGCCAAGGCGGTCTTTGCCGTCAGCCCGACCTACCACGGCGTGATCAGCGATTTGGAGCGGTTGGCCGAAATCGCGCATGCGCGCGGCATCCCGCTGATTGCGGACGAAGCGCACGGAAACCACGACTATTTTTCGGATCGGTTGCCAAAGGGCGCGCTTGAATGCGGCGCGGACCTCGTTTGTCAAAGCACCCACAAGATGAGCGGCTCGCTCACGCAGAGTTCGATGCTGCATGTCGGTCCGGGCGCCGAGTCGTCCGGACGGGTCGACTTTGAGCGCGTGAATATGGGACTGAGCCTGACGCAAACGACCAGTCCGTCCTACCTGTTGCTCGCTTCGCTCGATCTGGCGCGCAGCTATATCGCCACGGAAGGCGCGCGCATTCTGAACGAGGTGCTTGATGCGCTGGATAAGGCTCGCGCCGAAATCACAGGTCTGTCTGGTGCCGACGCCATACCCGGTATTGCCGTACTGGGTTCGGAGCTGGCCGGCACGTATGGCATCTATGCTTATGAGCCGATGCGGCTTGTGCTCTCGGCTACCGGTCTGGGGCTTTCCGGTTATGAACTGTTCCGGCTCCTGCGCGAGGAATACGGCGTCGAGGCTGAGTTTGGCGATCCGCTGTACTGTGTTTGTGTCGCCGGGCTGGGCACCATATGCACGCATGTCGAAAAATTAGTTACGGCTTTGCGTAGCATTTCCGCCCGATTTGAAAACGCAAGCTTGGGTTCCATGTTCTCGATTACACAAACAATACTTCCCCCCGTGTTGCCGCCGATGGCGATGACGCCGCGCGAGGCCTGGTTTGCCGCCAAGGAGCGCGTTCCGTTTGCGGCGGCGGCGGGGCGTGTGAGCGGCGAGTTGGTCGTGCCATATCCGCCCGGGATTCCGGCGCTTTGTCCGGGGGATCGGATCACGGCGGAGATTCATGATTTCCTCCGGCTGCGGAGAGATGAGAACTGCCATTTGCATTGTTATGCGGGCGACGGCCTTGAAACCCTGCTCGTCGTGCGGTAGAATAGAACTATATTAACGAGGAGGACACGATCCATGCAACACATCAAGACCATCAGCAAGGGAACGCTCAAACAGACCGACGGGAAAGGCTGCGGCGAATGCCAGACATCCTGCCAGTCCGCCTGCAAGACATCCTGCACCATCGCCAATCAGGAATGTGAGCAGACGCGCATAAAACGCCCGCGCTGAATTCTAACATTTGATCCACACCTACAAATTTCAGGATATCAACGTCGTCCTTGACGTCGGAAGCGGCGCGGTTCATGTTTGCAGTGACGCCGCCGCCGCGCTTTTGCGTGCGTGTGAGGGCCAGCCGCAGGCCGACGCCCGCCCGCCCGAGGATGCCTTCTCTGCGGCGGAGTTTGCCTCTGCGCGGGAGGAGATCGATGCGCTGACGAGGGCCGGTCTGCTGGACGCGCCGGAGACGGGGGAGGACGTGCTTTTGCCGGAGGACCGGGGCGCGGTCATCAAAGCCCTCTGCCTTCATGTCGCACATGACTGCAATATGCGCTGCGCTTATTGCTTCGCCGATGCCGGGGGTTACGCAGGCGCGCGTGCGCTGCTGCCGCTTGAGACGGGGAAGCGCGCGATCGACTTTTTGCTGGGCCGGTCCGGCGCCCGCCGCAACCTCGAGATCGATTTTTTCGGCGGCGAGCCATTGATGAATTTCGAAGTCGTCAAGGCTCTCGTGCAGTACGGTCGTGAACGCGAAAAGGATTATGGCAAAAATATCCGCTTCACGCTCACGACGAATGGCCTGCTGCTCGACGACGAAAAGGCGGCCTTTATCAACGAACACATGGACAATGTCATCCTGTCCCTCGACGGCAGACCCGAGGTCAATGATCGCTGCCGCCGCACCGTCACGGGCGAAGGGACCTACGCGCATGTTGCAGAAAAGCTGCTCCGCTTTGCCAAGGCACGCGAGGCCGCGGGCAAGCTCTACTACGTACGCGGTACGTACACGAAGTATAATAAGGACTTTGCCGGGGACGTTCGCCATCTTGCGGACCTCGGCTTTCGCAATATTTCCGTAGAGCCCGCCGTGTCGGACAAGCCGGAGCCGTGGGCGCTGGCGGAAGGCGATTTGCCGGAGCTTTTCGCGGAGTATGACCGTCTTGCGGATTTCATGCGGGAACGGGAGCAGGCCGGCCAGCCGATCTCATTCTTCCATTTCAACGTTGATCTCGAGCAGGGCCCCTGCGCCTACAAGCGCGTGGCGGGCTGCGGCGCGGGAACGGAATACGTGGCGGTCACGCCGGAGGGCGACATCTACCCCTGCCATCAATTCGCCGGCGAGCCAGCCTATCGGATCGGCAACGTGTTAACAGCTGGCGGCTTCGAAAACAAGTGGTTCGACGCTTTCAACAAGGCGCACGTTTTTTCCAAAGAAGCGTGCCGCGGCTGCTGGGCGAAATATTACTGCAGCGGCGGCTGTCACGCGAACGCCCTGCGCATGGAAGGCGACCTTCTGCGTCCGCATCGTCTTTCGTGTGCGATCGAACGCAAGCGTCTCGAATGCGCCATCGGTCTCGTCTGCGCACGGGCGCTTACTTGTCCCTGAGCACAAAGAAAGGTATCATATCATCATGAAAGAATTTTACATCACCGGAGACACGCTGCCCGAAGCCTACCACAAAGCGCTCGTCGCGCTGGGCGATTACGGCGACATGGCCGACTGCCCTGATTATGGTCAGCGCCAGAAAGAGTGTACGATGACGGTGCGCGTGGAAGACCCCACGAAAGAACCGCGCATCAGCAAACTCCTGATCGGCGGTCCGAAGGAGCTCCGGCAGTATGAGCTCGAGATCCTCGACGGCATCCTCGACTTCATCATCGGCAAGGCCGAAAATCTGTGGGAATACACCTACCATCAGCGCTTCGCGTATCAATTGGAGTTCATCATCGAGGAATTGAAGCGCGAGCCGTTCAGCCGCCGCGCCGTCATGTCGATCCGCGATTTCGAGGTCGACAGCAAGAACAGCCATCCGGCCTGCCTGCAGAGCATCCAGTATTTCATCCGGGACGGCAAACTCGATTGCAATATCCTCTTTCGCTCGAACGACCTGCCGGAAGCCTTCTTTATGAATGCCTTCGCGCTCATTCGCCTGCAGGAACGCATCGCAGGTGAACTCGGCGTCGGCGTCGGCTCATATTCGCACCGCTCCAATTCCATGCATGCCTATGAGAAAAATTTCGCCATGCTCGAAGGGTTCGTGCAAAAAATCAAGAGCCTGCCCGAAGACGAATTGGTCTACGATTATGAAGGATTCTTCAAGGATATGATGCTGGAGTACGACGATGAGATCGCCGAAATGGTGCGCACAAAACGGGCGCAGTACGGTGTAGAGTAGGAGAGCGGGAGCAGGGATGGCAGAACAAAACGGACGGTTTGGCCCTTTTGGAGGGCAGTATATTCCCGAGACGCTGATGGCGGCTGTAACGGAATTGGAGGCGGCATATCACCGTTACAAAGACGACCCCGACTTTGTCCGTGAATTAGATGGCTTGCTTGCCGACTACGCAGGCCGTCCTTCACGCCTGTATTATGCAGAAAAAATGACCCGCGATCTGGGCGGGGCCAGGATTTATCTGAAGCGCGAAGACCTGAATCATACGGGTTCTCACAAAATCAACAACGTGCTGGGTCAGGTGTTGCTTGCCAAGCGCATGGGCAAGACGCGCGTGATCGCGGAGACTGGCGCGGGGCAGCACGGCGTGGCGACGGCGACGGCGGCGGCGCTCATGGACATGGAGTGCGAGATCTTCATGGGGCGCGAGGACACGGAGCGTCAGGTGCTCAACGTCTACCGCATGGAGCTGCTGGGCGCCAAGGTGAACCATGTGATGACGGGCACGATGACGCTGAAGGACGCGGTGAACGCGACGATGCGCGAGTGGGCGAGCCGCATGGCGGACACGCTCTACGTGCTGGGTTCCGTCATGGGGCCGCATCCCTTCCCGACCATCGTGCGCGATTTTCAGTCGGTCATCGGCAGGGAGATCCGTACGCAGATGTTGGCGGCGGAGGGACGCCTGCCGGATATGGTCGTCGCCTGCGTGGGCGGCGGCAGCAATGCGGCGGGGACGTTTTATGATTTTATCGGCGAGCCGTCGGTGGCGCTGGTCGGCTGTGAGGCCGCCGGTCTCGGCGTGGACAATCCGAAGAATGCGGCGACGATCGCGAACGGGACGGTCGGCGTGTTTCACGGCATGAAGTCCTATTTTTGTCAGGACGAATACGGGCAGATCGCGCCCGTCTACTCAATTTCGGCCGGTCTCGACTATCCGGGGATCGGACCCGAGCATGCCTCGCTTCATGACACAGGGCGCGCGAGTTATGTGCCGGTGACAGACGACGAGGCGGTCGACGCTTTTGAATACCTATCACGGACCGAGGGTATCATCCCGGCCATCGAAAGTGCGCATGCGGTGGCGCATGTACGGAAGATCGCGGGAGCGATGGACAAGGACAAGATTATTGTTATTACATTGTCCGGACGGGGCGACAAGGATGTGGCAGCCATCGCCAGATACAAGGGGGTGGATATCCATGAATAAGGGCAGAGGCGCAGCGCGGATCGAGGGTGCATTCGCGGGCGGCAAGGCGCTGATCACCTTCCTCACGGGCGGCGATCCCGGGGTGGCGACGACGGAAAAATTGATTCGCGCGATGGATGAAGAGGGGGCAGATCTCATCGAGATCGGCATCCCGTTTTCGGATCCGATCGCGGAAGGGCCCATCATACAGGACGCCGACGAGCGGGCGCTGGCTGCGGGCACGACGGTGGACGACCTTTTCGCAATGGTCGCACGGCTGCGGGCCGGCGCAGGTGGCGCGGCAGGGCTGACGAAGCCGCTTCTGTTCATGACGTATTACAATCCGATCTTCACCTACGGGGTGGAGCGCTTTGCTGCAAAATGTGTTGAAAGCGGGCTCGACGGACTGATCGTGCCGGACGTTCCCTACGAAGAATCCGGCGAAATCAAAGCCGTCTTTGAGCCGCACGGCATTGCCATCATCTCCATGATTGCGCCGACCTCGGCGGATCGCGAGACGATGATCGCGAAGGATGCGCAAGGCTTCCTGTATTGTGTGTCGTCGCTCGGCGTCACGGGCGTCCGCAGTGAGATCCGGTCGGGGATCGGCGGCATTATCGAGGCGGTACGGCAGGTGTCGGGTGTCCCCTGCGCGATCGGATTTGGGATCTCTACGCCGGCACAGGCGGAGGAGATGGCGGTTCTTGCAGACGGCGTCATTGTAGGCAGCGCGATCGTCCGCATTATTGCCGAACACGGAGCAGAAAGTGAAGCGCCTGTGCGCGCATATGTCCGCGCGATGAAGGATGCACTCCGCGCGAAATAGAATCGGGGGAATTTTGTTACCATGTTGGAAACAGATGAGAGATATTATAAAAAACTGAAGGCTGCCTATCTTGTGTACAAAAGCAATATGACGCAGCAGGAGGCAGCGACCATCCTTAATATTTCACGACCGACACTCATCAAGATGCTTAACGAGGCGATCGATGAAGGGATCGTCACGGTTCAGATCCGGGATGTCCGGAACGCAGAGTCCCTTGCGGATATTGAGACCAAATTGATTGCCAAGTTCAAAATACGCGACGCGATCGTAGTGGATTGTTCATCGGAGAACGATAAGGAAGAAATCATCGCAAACATCGGCGCGGCGGCAGCAAAATATTTCGAAAGCCTTCTGAAAAGCAAGATGACGATCGGCATTTCGTGGGGGAGCACGATTGAGGCTTTCATTTCAAATCTGAAAGAGAACAAAAATATCACGGACCTCAAAGTCGTCACTTTGGTTGGCGGTATGCTGTATATTGAGTCGAAATATCATGCGAATATCCTCGCGCAGCGCATGCTTGAAAAATATGATGGGCGCGGGTATTTCTTGTACGCGCCTACGTTTGCCTCCTCGAAAGAGGAATACAAAGTTTGGATGCAAAACAAAGAGCTGCGCGACATACTTGAGATGGGGAAAAAGGTCGACATCGCTTTTGTCGGCATTGGCGCATCGCTGATGGGCTATTCCGAACTGAACAAACTGTTACAAAATATCAAGATATCCCAATACGACAAGGTGGGTGGCATCAATGCCCAGTTCCTGGATATTGACGGACAGTTGATTCTCGATCCAAACTACAAACATGACGGCAAGCATAGTGACGAAGAACATATTAAAGAAATCAACAGTCTGTTCATCGGGGTTCGCCTGGATGATCTGAAAAAAAATAAATTTGTAGTTGCGCTTGCCGGCGGGGCCGAAAAGCATTTTGCGATCCGGGCCGCAATCCTTGGCGGTTACGTTTCCGTCCTTGTCACGGACAAATACACGGCGCAGTTCCTGCTCGAACCCGACTGATTTTCAGAGGGTGGCTTCCGCGAGTTTGTCGCCGATTTCACCTTGGCAGCGGGCAACAAATTGATATATTTCCATTAGCTTTCCATAGGCTGATTGGTTTGCCGAAACCGGCAGGGAAACATGATCTTCTATATGGATGTCGTCAATGTGTGAGAAGTCATCCCAAATACCTGCGCCGACTGCGGCGGTGGCGGCCGCTCCCAGTGCGCCGGCGTTTTGCCCTACCGTTGTGGTGATGATCGGCATTCCGTAGATGTCTGCAAATACCTGCATCCAAAATGGGCTATTGCTGCCTCCTCCAACCAGCAGCATTCGCTCCGAAAGAGGGTAGAGTTTTTTCAATTCGTCGAAATTCCAGCCGAGTCCCAGCGTGATCCCCTCCACGGCGGCACGAATCAGATCCGCACGTGTATGGCGCAGATCGAGACCGGTGAAAGCTCCTTTTGTGTTGATGCTGAAATCCAGCAGCGTTCCCATCGCCAGAGTCGGATTGAAAATGAGCCTGTTTGCGCCAAGAGGTGACGTAGCGGCCAGAGCCATCATCAGGTCATAGGGGTCTTTTCCGGCCGCCGCCGCTTCTGCAATCAGGTCGGGGCAAAGGGTGTCGCGTACCCACCTAAGGGCATTCCCTGCCGAAAAAATAGTGGCCGCGCAGGCGTATTTGTTTGGCAGGATATGCGCGAAAGCATTCGGATAAAGTTTGGTGTTGATCAGCGGTACATCTGTCGTAATAGCAATCCACGCAGACGAGCCGAGATTGGTATAGACTCTTCCGTTTTCTATGCCGCCGGATCCGAGCGCCATACACGCATTGTCTACACCGCCGCAAATCACACGCGTGCTGCTGCTGAGATGCAATAGCCCGGCGGCTTCCTCGGTCAATTTGCCGACAACGGCGGTCGAGGGGAAAATTTCAGGAAGAATGGAAACCGCAACGCCGGCAGCCGCGAGAAGCTTTTTGCTGTACACGCCTTCTCTCAAATCGTAGACGCCACTGCTGGATGCATACGAACGGTCCGTCATGATTTTTCCTGTCAACCGGTAATTGATATAGTCTTTTGTGCCAAGAATCTTAAATACATGCCGCATCATTTCCGGTTCGTGATCTTGGTACCACATTATTTTGAAGACAGCATAAGTTCCGGGCATATCCCCGCCCGTGATTCGGTACCAGTCATCCATCGGTACGGCATTCAGGAACCGTTCGCTCTGCTCGCGTGCGCGCATGTCTGACCAAATGGGTGTGTGCTCCCGCAAAAGCTTGCCGGAATCATCGATCGGGACAGCGCCGCAGCTATGCCCGGACAGCGCCAGACAAACGATGCTTGTCGCGGCAATTCCGGATTTGTTCAGCAAATCGTGCGTACATGAGATGAGACTGTCCCACCAGTCAGCCGGCGCTTGCTCATGCCAGCCAATTTCCGGGTAATACGTCGGGTAAGCCTTGTATGCGGTCGCGAGCAAGGCGCCTGTGGCATCATGCAACACGGCCTTGATCCCGCCGGTGCCGAGATCAAATGCGAGGATTTTCTCTGTATTTTTCATAGGTGCACGCTCCTTTCACGGATGACCGATATAGTGTAACACTTTACAAATTTAACATAATTAAAATAGATTGACAAATGTAAAATACGGTGATATTCTGCGAGGGAAGGTTGATAGGAGGATTGAGCCAAGATTCGATTTTTGTAATTGAAACAGATGGGAGGTTTTTGATGGGTATTAGCGTGAGAGAGTTTGCGAATGTGGTTGATTTTACAGCCGTGTCCGCATCCGTCTGTGAGGCGGATGTTCATGAACTAATCAAATATGCAAAACAGTATCAGTTTATCGCAATCGGCGTTCCGCCGTGTTTCGTAAAACTGGCGAAAGATTTGCTTGGTGCTTCGGATATCATTATTGGCGGTAGTTCGGGATTTCCGTCCGGAAACGACAAGACTTTTGTCAAGGTGATGATGGCGCGTGATATGCTTGCCGCCGGTTGCAAAGAAATTGATATGGTGATCAATATCGCGTATATGAAATCCGGATTGTACGACAAAGCTCGCGATGATATAAAAGCCGTGGTCGATGCAATTGACGGCACCCTGCTGAAAGTCATACTCGAGGTTCCCTACATGACGGATGACGAGATCAAGCATGGCTGTGAAATCATCGCGGAGGCCGGTGCGGATTTCGTCAAGACCGGAACCGGATGGGCGCCGAATCCTACAAAAATTGAGCAGGTAAAATTGATTAAATCTGTCGTTGGCGATAGCCTCAAAATCAAAGTAGCTGGTGGCGTCAGGACATTGTCACAGGTCGAGGAACTGCTCAGTATCGGAGTGGAAAGGTTCGGTATCGGTAAGAGTTCTGCACTCAAGATCATCGAAGAAATTGAGGCGCGAGGTTAGTCTTTCCTCTCGGATATGATGCAAAAGATCATCGTATACGATATAGGCACGAGCGGCATGAAGAGCACGCTCTACAGCGGGGACGGCTATCTGATGGCAGAGTCCGAGATTTTTTATGCAACGACCTATCCGAATGCGGGCTGGCACGAGCAAGAGCCGGAATCTTGGTGGAAGGCCGTGGTGACAGGCACGCGATCCTTGCTGTCACAATCATGCGTCGATCCCAAAGAAATCACCTGTACGTCGGTGTCCGGGCACTACTTTGGTGCGGTTCCGATCGGGCGTGACGGGCGCTTGCTTCGCAGCCGCGTACCCATTTGGTCGGATACGCGTTCCCTTCCGCAAGGGAACCGTTTTGTCGACAAGGTTGGCAGGGCGAAATGGTATGCCATGACCGGTCGTGATTTGCCGGCAAGCTGCGGCGTGGCGCGGATTCTCTGGCTTGCCGAAAACGAACCCGATCTGCATGCACAGGTATGGAAATACCTTCCCACAAAAGACTATATCAACTTCAGATTGACCGGAAAATGCAAAACGGACCCGTCCGATGCTTCCGGCAGCGGCGTTTATAGTCTTTTAGACAGATCCTATTCGGAGGAGTTGATTGCGGCGGCGGGGTTCGAGGCAGATCTGCTTCCGGAGATCATCGAATCGAGCGCGGTTGTCGGAGAATTGTCTGCAGAGGCATCAGCAGAGCTGGGTTTGCCCCGTTCAGTGAAAGTCGTTTGCGGCGGCGGCGATACATGCTGTATGGCGCTGGGCGCAAAAGGGTATGCTGCGGGAAAGGTACATACTTCACTCGGGTCCTCGGCGTTCATCGCTTTGACGGCTGGCGCACTTCCCTCGGATAACGAAATCAAGCCGAATATTTTTGCCCATGTCATTCCGGATCTGTTCGTGATCACAAGAAACCTTCACTCGGCCGGAAACGCTTTCCGTTGGGTGAGAGATGTGATTTGTCCGGATCTTGTAATGCAGGCCGCGGAGACCGGAGCGGACCCGTATGAATGGATGACGGATCTGGCGGCGCAGTCGCCGCTTGGCGCAAACCGACTGATTTTTAATCCCACCTTGGCGATGGGAGGTCCGCAAGATTCCAGTATCAACACAAAAGGCGCTTTCACGGGATTGGATCTCCGGCATGACCGAAAAGACCTGATCAGGGCGTCTATGGAGGGGATTTCCCTAAGCCTTGCCTGGAATTTGACAGACATCCGAAAAATAAGCAAACTCACCGGAGAGATGTTGCTGGTTGGCGGTGGCAGCAACAGTCCCCTGTGGCGGCAGATTTTCGCGGATGTTTACGAAATGCCCGTTGTAAAGACGACCATTGGTCAAAATGCGGGAACGCTGGGTGCGCTTGCTCTTGCGGCAGTGGGAACAGGGTTGTGGAAAGATTATCAGGTCTTGGAAACACTCCACGTTGTCGAAGATCTGAAAACTCCGATCAAATACAATTCGGAGAGATACAAGGAACTTATGGCTGTATATCGGTTCGTGGCGAAATGTCAAGCCGAAATCGGCAATCAGTTGGCAGAGTTGAAACATTTATGAATCAGGAAAGAAGGTGAATTGGATTGAAAGGCTTAGAAATTTTTAGTTTGGAAGGAAAGGTCGGCTATATCACAGGCGCGGGGCAGGGAATCGGCAAGGAGTTGGCCAAAGCCATCGCTGCTGCCGGTGCAAAAATTGCCGTTATTGACATCAATGAAGAAACGGCACAAACTGTCACCGCAGAAATCCGTGAAAGCGGCGGGGAGGCGATTGCGATTCATACCGATGTTACGGATGAAGCGGCTTGTGTGGCCATGGTGAAAACCCTGACGGATCAATACGGTCGGTTGGATTTCGGCATCAACAATGCAGGCGGAGGGAACGAATTGCCGGTTCTTGAAATGTCCAAAGAAGATTTTATGAAAGTGATAGACCTCAACATTGCGGGTGTTTTCCTGCCTTCAAAAGCCGCCGCCGCTTATATGAAGGATCATGGCGGCGGATCAATCGTCAATACGGCATCGATGTCTTCGTATATTGTGAATACGCCGCAAACGATTACCGCCTACAACACATCCAAAGCCGGGTGCCGTCATCTGACGAAATCCTGCGCTGTGGAATGGGCGAAGTATGGGATTCGCGTGAATAGTGTAAGTCCCGGCTATATGATGACAGAACTAACAAAACGAATCAGCCATATGCATCCGCTCTGGCTTCCGCTGATCCCCTTAGGGCGAATCGGCGATCCCAAGGAACTTGTCGGCGCTTTTGTTTACTTGATCAGTGAAGCATCGGCATATGCCACGGGCACAGATATTCTTGTTGATGGAGGCTATACCTGCCTTTGATCATACCTAAAATTTGTTGTAACTATACGCTATCAAAGGAACGAATAAGGAGAGAAGAAATGAAGAAAAGGATATTAGCAATAGTACTGATTGCGATGATGGTATTCGCAGTCACAGCATGCGGCAACAGCGGAGGTGATGGCGGTAGCGCCGGTTCCGCAAACCCGCCCGCAGCGGGTGGTTCCGAGGCCGGCGATTCGGGTGCACCGAGTGGCGGCGATTCGGGCGCGCCGAGCGGCGGCGATTCAGCCGAATCGGGTGGCGATACCGGTACCATCGAACAAAACGGCGCAGGGAAGACGATCGGCGTAGCGCATTTCTGGCTCGGCAACGACTGGAATCTGGAAGTACAAAATGCCTATACGGAGTATTTGGAAGCCCGCGGTTACAAAATCAATGTGAGCAACGCGCAAAACAGTACCGCACAGGAAAAAACGGATCTGGAAAACTTTATCGCGGCCGGTGTGGACGGCATCATCATCACCGGCGGTGAAGCACGCGCATTTGGAGATATTTCCATAAAGGCCAAAGAAGCCGGTATTCCGATCGTCTGTATCGACATGATATTGCCGGGCGCGGTTGCTTCTGTTTCGGCGGACAACTATTCCGGCGGCGCACAACTTGGCCTGTTTGTTGCCCGAGAGTTGAACGGTGAAGGCAAAGTTGCGATGATTGTGGATCCGAGCTGGCAGTCTGTCGGTCTGCGCGGAGAAATGATTGAAAGAGTACTCAGCGATTATCCGGGTATTGAAATTGTGGCCACGCAGGACGTCACGGACGATCCGGTCAACAACGGGTATCAAATCGTGAAGAGCGTACTTCAGGCGCATCCGGATTTGAAGGCGGTCACGGCTTCCTGGGGTATTCCTTCGATCGGCGCCGCACAGGCGATCCAGGAGATGGGACTTGAAGATCAGGTCGTCATTGCAACCGCCGACAATGATAAGGCGATTCTTGAGGCGATGGGCGCTGAGGGCGCTCCGAGGTGGGTCACCATCGGACAGGACTGCAAGGCGATGGGCCTCAAGGCTGCGCAGGCAATCGACGGGATTTTAAGCGGACAGACGGGTCAGGAATTCGTGAACTACGGTCCGACTTTTATGACGGCAAATGTTCCGCTCGATGAAGCGTTCTTCGAATTCAATTATGTCGAGATGAAGGATATGTGGTCGATCGCCTTTGGCGATGCCGACAATCCATTCTAAATCTGTATGAGCGAAACAAGGTTGTCGGGGAACCGGCAACCTTGTTTTGACATTATGAGATAGTGAGACAATCGGGAGAAAGATACTCATGGAAGATGTAATCCTGGATGTTCGAGGAGTCAGCAAATCCTTTGGGAAAAATCGCGTCCTGACCAATATCACCATGGAGGTGAAGCGGGGAGAAGTCCATGCGATCGTCGGAGAAAACGGAGCAGGAAAATCCACGCTGATTAAAGCGCTGGCCGGTGAATATCCGATCGACGGAGGTGAATTCATCCTAAACGGTCAACCGCTGGTGAAAAAAAGTGTGAAGGACATTCAGACACTCGGTCTGCAGGTGATTCACCAAAACCTGAATCTGGTGCCGAGTATGACGGTGCTTCAGAATATCCTAATGGGGGATATCCCCGTAAATCGGGCCAATGTCGTTTCATGGCATACCGGACGGGAGAAAGCGCTCGAAACGCTGCGCATGGTTTCGGACAAATTGGAACTGGATACGCCGGTAGAGGAATTATCGGCAGCGGAGAAACAGCTGGTGATCATTGCGCGCGCCATCATCAATGAGCCAACGTTGTTGGTGCTTGACGAACCGACCGCGCGGCTCGGCATGGAAGAAACACAATCCGTTTTTCGCTTGATCGACAAATTGAAATCAAACAATGTGACCATGTTGTACATCACGCATCGTCTTGAAGAAATATATAAAATTTGCGATCGCGTCAGTGTTTTTCGTGATGGCGAAAAAGTGCTGACAAGCGCTGTGTCAGGTATCACGCAAAGCGAGATGGCAAGCGCGATGCTGGGCAAGAAAGTAACGGACGTCATCGCTGAAAACCGGGGCGCCGTATCCGCCGATACCTTGCTTGAGATCAAAGGACTCCAATACAAAAATACGGTCAAAAATATTTCGTTTGAAATAAAGCGCGGCGAAATCGTCGGCTTGATAGGTTCTGTTGGCGCCGGCAAGAGCGAGACCCTCGATATGATATTCGGATCCGTCCAGCCCGATCAAGGAGAGGTTTTTCTGAACGGCGAGAAACTTACGGGAAAAGATCATCAGCCGGTAAAGGCCGTTCAAAAGGGCATTGCCTATATTCCGGAAGACAGACAGACACAGGGTTTGGTTCAGGATTTTGCGATCCGGGAAAATCTGTCTTTTGCGGATATTAAGAGCTTGTCGAAACATGGCGCTATCATCGACCGGAAAAAGGAAAAAGAAGCGGTTGACGGTCTTATGGAAAAACTACTTGTCAAACCCCCCGATCCGGAGTACAAGACAAGTCAGCTATCGGGCGGAAATCAACAGAAAGTGCTCATTGGAAAATGGCTGGTCAACAAATATGAACTCTATCTGATGGACGAAGTGACGGCTGGCGTCGACATCGGCGCAAAGATGCAGATTTATGAAATCATCACGGACATTGCAGATTCCGGAAGCGCTGTGTTGCTCGCGACAAGTGATATCACGGAGGCGCTTTATTTGTGCAACCGATTTGTGATTTTGCACCGCGGCGAGGTGATCAAAGAACTTGACAGAGCGGATGCGGAGATTGAGGATATTCTTCTTGCGATGATGGGGGGCGGAAATGATGAGAAATAAGAAAATCAGTTCATTTCTTAATAAATACGCCGTTCCGATCATCCTATTGGTGTTCGTACTGCTGATTCAGGCATTCAATCCCGGTTTTCATCTGCTGACATGGACAAATTTCCAAGTCATTCTGACGCAGTCGACGATCTTGGGGTTGATTTCGTTGGGACTCAGCATTTGCGTGATCTCCGGCGTCACGGACATGTCTATTGGCGGCACAGTCGGATTGATCGGCGCCGTGTTTGCGGTTTCCATGGTGAAGGGAAATGGGATGGTGGTGTCGATTCTGCTGGCGCTTGTGGTCTCGGCAGTCTTGTATATCATCTTTACGCTGTTATTGGCAAAATCAAAATATCCCTCAATCATTATTTGTATTTGCCTCATGTTCATCTGCATGGGGATCGAGCGGCTCTATACGGACGGGAAATCGATTTGGCTCAACAACGAAACCGTGCAGACGTTTGCGACGGGAAATGTGATCGGGATTCCGAATCTTGTGTATTTCCTCATCGTCCTCTACGTAATAAGCTATATTTTTATCAACCATACGAAATCGGGTTACAAGATCCGTATCGTCGGTGAGAATGCTACAGCAGCAGTAGAAACGGGAATTAATTTAACAAAAATCAGAATCCTCGCTTTCGGAATTGCTTTCGCGCTGTATTGGATTGCTTCCGTTCTCGAACCGGTTCGGCTGGGAGGCTCTCAGCTTTATGCCGGCCAAACGTATATGCTCCCGGCAATGGCGGCGACATTTTTGGGCAGCAGTATGATTACGCCTGGCAGAGTCAATTTGATCGGGACCTTGATCGGATCGATTTTTATGAGTATCATCATGAACTTCCTGACCTTCCTCGGCGCCGAATTCTATTTCATTCCGTTGGTTCAAGGCCTCTTGTTGTTGGCCGGCGTCGCGTTGGGGACGATGCGAGACCGATCCATCAAGCAGGTTCCGCTGTGATGGGGAGGTGATACGACGTGAATGATAAAAACTTAAAAACGAATGTTGCGTTTGAAACCGCGAAGCGCTATTTGCTGATGATTGGCCTCGTGGTGGTGATCATCGTTTTATTCACTTCGATGCAGCCGGCATTTTTCAGTGTGATGAATCTCCGAAACACCATCATCGATATCGCATTACCGGTCATTGTGGCGGCGGGCATGATGATCGTGATCGCGGGCGGCGGCTTGGATATGTCGATCGGGCCGATTTGCGGCTTTGCTTCGCTGCTGTCCTCTCTGTTTATGGTGAATGCCGGCTTACCGATTGCCGTTTCGGTTGCCATCGGCATCGCGGCGGGGACAGGGATCGGCGCCATCAATGGACTGATGGTGTCCAGGGCTGGTATCGACTCGTTCATTGCGACGCTGGGGATGCAGTTTGTGCTGCTTGGAATACGGTATTGGCTGACAGGCGGAAAGACGATCAGCCGCTTGCCGCAAGAGTTTCTTGCTGCGGGACGAGGGGATTTGATCGGAATTCCGAAACTGACGATTTTTATGATCGTAATCGTTGTGATTTTCATTTTTGTAATCGATTACACAATCTTCGGGCGCAGGCTGACGTCATTGGGAATGAATATTGAAGCAACAAGACTTTCCGGCATCAATGTGAAAAACATGACGCTCTCGGCGTTTGCATTGTCAGGCTTGCTGAGTTCGGTTTGCGGCGTACTGCTCGCCGCGAAAACTTCGACCGTCACGGTGGATTCGGGAGACAGCTATACCTTAGATGCGCTGACGATTGCGGTGTTCAGTTACTCCATTTTCGGGCGGGCCAAGCCGATCGGATTGGTCATCGCGGCGGTGATCATCGTATTGCTGACAAACGGCTTTTCGATGATCGGCGCAAGTCCGAGCTGGATCAATATGATCAAAGGCGTCATCATGCTGGCTGCGATAATTGTAGGAAGAATCATTAACAAGAAATAGAAAGAGAGGTGTTTGTGATGTCGGATATCCCTAAAAAAATGAAAGCGCTGGTCACCAGAGGACCAAACGATATGACGCTCGAAACGATCCCCGTCCCCGTGCCTGCTGCCGGTGAGGCACTGCTGAAAGTGGAAGCCTGCGGGATCTGTGCGGGGGATCCAAAAATATATTATGGCATTGACATGGGCGTATGGGGAACAGAAACCCAGCCCGGATTTGTGCGACCGCCGTTCACGCCGGGACATGAGTTCTTTGGACGGATCGTGCGTGCGGGGGATGGGTTTGACCCGGACTTCAAGGTGGGAGACCGCGTTGCCGTCGAGCAGGTCTTACCTTGCGGGCATTGCCGCTTTTGCAAAGACGGTCATTACTGGATGTGCAAAGAAAATACGCTGTTTGGGTTCCGAAAGGATGCAAACGGCGGGATGGCGGAGTATGTACTTCTCCCGAAGGAATCCCGGCTTTACAAAATCCCCGAGGATATGTCTGTCAGCAAAGCCGCGCTGATCGAGCCGTTTGGCTGCAGCAAGCATGCTGTCGACAACGCGCACATTGAAAACGAAGATGTAGTGGTAATGTCGGGCGCAGGGACGCTGGGACTGGGCATGATCGGCACAATCAAGCAAAAAAATCCAAAGACGCTCATCGTACTCGATTTCAAGCCGGAGCGCTTGGCTTTGGCCAAAAAATTCGGCGCCGATATTACGCTGAATCCGGGCGAGGTCGATGTGGTGCAGGAGGTTCAAAACCTTACGGACGGTTACGGTTGCGATGTCTACATTGAAGCAACCGGGCATCCTTCCAGTGTCATACAGGGTTTGAACATGATCCGAAATCTCGGAAAATTCGTCGAGTTCAGTGTCTTTGGCATGGAGACCTCGGTGGACTGGACGATTATCGGAAACAACAAAGAGCTGACCATTTATGGAGCCCACCTCAGCCCCTATTGTTTCGATACGGTGATCGACTGGCTCAACAATGGCAAATTGCCTTCGGATGGCGTTGTCACCCATTTGAAGAAACTGGAGGACTACGAAGAAGCATTCCGGCTCGCAAAAACCGGCGATGACAATTCCATCAAGGTGGTATTGGTGCCGTAGCTGTCACGGAACGGTAAAAATCATGGAGACTTGCATCGGCCCAGCGTGAGATAATATTTGACAAGCCAGTGGCTTTTGTCGGATAATATGCAGGCGCGCGGTACGCCTGTATAAGAGCGCACGGCAAACTCAATACCGCATAGCGGGGCCTTAGCTCAGCTGGGAGAGCGCATGGCTGGCAGCCATGAGGTCAGGGGTTCGATCCCCCTAGGCTCCACCAACTTCGATAAACCGTTGAAATTTCAACGGTTTATCGTTTTCCACTCTTTGTCTATATTCAATGTTCGCCAACCTCAATTGCGCAAGGTATAATGTTCCTATTAGCGGAGGGATATAAAATGGCTGATATTACATTTGAAATCACAAAGAACATAGGCGTTCTGTCCGAGAGCGCGAAGGGTTGGACGAAGGAACTCAACCTTGTGAGTTGGAACGGGCGCGAACCGAAGTACGATATTCGTGACTGGGACGCGAATCATGAGAAGATGGGGAAAGGACTGACGTTTACGAAAGACGAACTTGAGGCACTGAAAAAGTTATTGGAAGAAGTCTGATCAAGTGCGGCGGTATATGATACAATGAATAGAACGTACGTTTACGAACATTGAGGTAAAGCATGAGAACTGTTGTTGATATTGAAAATTTATTGGTGGAGTTGGATCACTCGATTGCCGATGAACTTGAGGATCAGGATTTGGACTTCAAGCAATGGGATATTCAAAGCCGGGAAAAGGCGGTCAAGACAGTGGTTGATATTGCGGTTTGCATGGCAAACGGCGGAGGCGGCACTGTGGTTTTCGGTGTGGCAGATCGCGTCATGGGGCGTGAGAAAGCGGTGCTTGGCGTTCCTCCGGAAGTGGATGTCAATCTATTAAAGAAGGCTGTGTATACGAGCACCGATCCAAAGATCACTCCGGTATTTGAGGAAATGGCTGTTCCGGAAGGGAGCGGTCGGTTGGTGCTCATGCAGATTTATCCGGGCATGCCGCCTTATACCAATACATCGGGACAGGGAACCATTCGTGTCGGAAAAGATTGTCAGCCGCTCACGGGGACAATGCGCCGCAAAATCGCGGAGGAAACCGGAGAAACGGATTTTACCGCCGAGCTTGTCACGGCGATAGACGAGAGTCTGCTTTCTGCTACTGCGTTTGAATCCCTGCGAAACATGGCTCGCGCCGAACGTGCGCCGGAGGACCTGCTCTCATTGCCGGATATCGAATTGCTGTCCGCGCTCGGCCTGATTGTGAAGAAAAAGCTCACGCGCGCCGCGATATTCCTTGTCGGAACGGAAGCGGCGATTCGGGAGTATATCCCCGGTTACAACTGGACTTTCCTGCAAATGCAGTCCGACCTTGATTATGGGATTCGTGAGGACAAATCAAATGCTTTGGTGTCTGCCATTAGCCGTATCGAAGATTTGCTTGTCCCGTTCAATCCAATCACTACTTATCAGCAGGGGCTGTATCATTTTGAGTATCACACATGGCCGGTGGTCGCAGTCAGGGAAGCCTTGATGAATGCGTTTTCACATCGTTTATGTATAGCTTGACATAATTTGTGGTATGCAAAGTTATACATTATGCAAAGTTAACTCCTATACGATTGAATTTCCAACACTTTTCCTCCATTTTACTATACATAACTGATAACCTCAAATCTGTATTCTATTTTTGTA
>JAISJT010000059.1 GCA_031261395.1 Eubacteriales Family XIII. Incertae Sedis bacterium | reverse complement strand
ACTCGCCAGTATCGGAAACTATCATAGCCGTATTCATGTTCCCGACACCACTGTGCACCGGATTGCCCACTTTGTTCATATTCGGCGAATCGTTTCTCCCACAGTATTCGTTTTGCTTCATTCATTTCAATGACCTCCTTGCAGATGTCATTGTCTCAATCTTGCGATCTCATTTGCGAGATGTGTTTGCGTTACCGCTTACGTTCTTTCACTAAGTGTTGGCAAATTCGAATTTGCCGGGCGACTATCATTATCTTCAGATAAACCGCCGTTCAAAAAACTTTTCTTAAAAACGTCACTTTGCGTGGAAAACAAGGCTTTTTCATACGTAGAATTGCGTTTTTAAGAGAAGTTTGCCTGAAACGGGGCTGCTTTTTCTTAAAGACGTCATTTTGCGTAAAGTGATTCTATAGAAAGCGTTTCACTTGGTCACTTCTCGACGAATTTTAGTTTGTAATGCTCGGCAAATTCGTATTTGCACGTTTGTACGCGCTAAACAACAAAACATCGCGTACAAACGTCAAAATCCGCTTGAAATGAGCCATTTTTTGGCGAATATGAACGTTTATACGCGCTGGTCATTTTTTCAGGGCGTACAAACGTCAAAATCCATTCGGCAAACAATAGATCAGAGAGTATTGGTAAAATAGATGGCAATCCTTACACCTATCTCGTCAGCCAACAAGGCCGACTGGCCGTCACCGCCTTTTAGAAATGGAAATCAAGGGCGCGAGCGTAGCGAGGGCCTACCGTAATACATTAGCGGAGCGTCCCCCGCCGCAGGCGGCATTGCGCTCGGCAAACAGAGACATTCTTTTAGGGCTTACTTTGTAAATTCTCTTGTTATGTATGCAGAATCACATTTTAGAAGCTTTAATCCCCCTCTCACAGAAGTCAGAGGGGAATTTGGCGTTACGGAATCAGCGTAGGGGTGATACTAACGATAAAGAATCGGATCGAATATCGCGTATAATTCCCAATGATATATCGCGTCTGAACCCAAATAATCACTGCATAGCTCAAATTTGAGATATTTAACGCCTTGGACATTGATATTGATTGGCTCTAGCGCAGCCCCATTTTCACTACCGGTCGTCGTCAACAATAGTTTGTCGTCGCCATAGACCTTAATCCACAACTTTTTATTTTCTTGCACATTATTCGACATTAGCCCCCAAGATGCCTTGAATGTCTTGTATTGTTTATTAATATCATATGTAACACTATTAACCTTAGGAGGCAAGAAATATGAGGCTCCATCAGAATAACTAAATGCTTTGCCGACTGCGCCATACGAGTGAATTGCTCCATGGTTGTCTGCCACGGCATTCCCCGGTTTGACCACATTACTCCATGCACTTTCTTTTCCGTACCACGCATATTGCGTCATATCAGCAAGATAAGTTGTCGGGTTCACCTTCCAGTGCGCGTAAAGCTTTTGATCTTTTGTGATCGTCACCTTCGTCGATCCGCCGATTTTGCTGCCGCCTGTTTTTGCAGTATACCAGCCGAGAAACTCGTGATCAAAGCGCACAGGAACAGGCAAGCTGCCGTATTCGTCTTTGTATTTGACCTGCTTCGTAGTCTGACTTACCGTGCCGCCGTTTGGATCAAACGTGATAGTGGGATACTCTTTTGCCCAATGCGCATAGAGCGTCTTGTTGGCTTTGACTTTCGTGGATGTGGTATATTTCGTTCCGCCGCTCTTCGCCGTATACCAGCCTACGAGTACATAGCTGCTTTTTGTGGGTTTTGGCATTGAGCCAATCTTTTTGTTCTTGTTTACCTTCTTGGTGGTCGAGGAATAATATTTATAATTCTTGTATATTTTCCCGCCGTTGGCTTTGAACGTTACAGTGACCTGTTTGGCTGCCGAAACCTCTGTGTCGAAGTTTGATGATTGGTTCTCCTGTGCGGTGACGTTCGCGGTCGCATCGCCTTCAGACGGTTCGCCGCCGCCCCCCCCCCCCGAATGTGCGTTCGCGGGAATCGCCGCAAATACCATCGTCACAATCATGATGATACTCACAAAGAATGCCAGCGCGCTGCGCCGAATATTTACGGATGTGCTCTTGTTCATATGTAGTTTCCTTTCCTGTTTCTCTCCGAACCTCAATACGTTTCGGTTCACTCGTGGCACGTGCTGAGACGTAAACTGATATTATTTTACTACTATCGTTAGTTTTCTACAACAGGCAACTTAATATTTGTATTTTTCTATTACTCAAATTACTCAATCGGTTTCGCAATCGACCCACTGAAATCAAGACGGTATCTGGTTGTTCGGGGATTGCACCCGCGAGACAGATTATGCGGTATAATAAGTTCTTTGGAAAGGAAGAAATGATTATGACCGTAAACCTAAAGGGGCGGAGTTTTCTCACACTGATGGATTTTCAGGCCGAGGAGATCCGGTATTTGCTCGACCTCGCGAAAGAACTCAAGGCGAAGAGGGCTGCCGGCATCCGCGGCGAATCACTCAAAGACAAAAACATCCTTCTCATTTTCGAGAAGTCATCGTCGCGCACGCGCGCAGCTTTTGAACTCGGTGCGATCGAAGAGGGCGCTCATGTCACCTTCATCGGCCCCGGCTCCTCACAGTTTGGCAAAAAGGAGAGCGCAAAGGACAGCGCCCAACTGTTTGGGAAATACTATCACGGCATCGAATACCGGGGCTTTTCCCAGAGCACAGTGCGGGACCTGGCCCGCTACTCGGGCGTACCCGTGTGGAACGGCCTTACGGATGACGATCATCCGACACAGATCCTGGCGGATCTGATGACGATTGAAGAGCATGTGAACAAACCGCTTGACAAAGTGAAAGTCGCCTTTTGCGGGGATATCCGCAACAATATGAGTTATGCGTGGATGTACGGCTGTGCGAAGATGGGCATGCAGTTCGTCGCCTGGGGTCCCGAGGAGCTTGAGCCGGATGAAAGCGTCGTCGCGCGCGCGACGGCGGCGGCCGGACTGTCGGGCGCGGTCATCGAATGGTGCTCGGATCCGGCCTGTCTCAAAGACGCGGATGTGATTTATACGGACATCTGGGCGTCGATGGGCGAAGAAGATCAGATCCCCGAGCGTGTGCGCTTGCTCACGCCGTACCGCATTACGAAGGAAATTCTGGATAAGACCGGCAACCCGAATGTCCTCTTCATGCACTGCCTGCCGTCCTTCCATGATTTTGAGACTTCGATGGCAAGGGAACAGTTCAAACTCGGCTATGATATCCGGGAAGTCACAGACGAAGTATTCACGGGCCCGAATTCCGTAGTGTGGGACGAAGCGGAAAACCGGCTGCACACGATCAAAGCCGTCATGGTAGCCACCCTCGGCGACGCATAAATTAGTTATAGGTAAAGGTGCGCAGGAGTTTGTTTAACTGGTCGGCTTGCTGACTGAGTTTGTCGCCGGCGTCCGCGCTTTCCCGGGCGGACTGCGCGGTTTGATCGACGATTCGGGTGACCTGATCGAGGCTGGCGTCGATCGCGGCGATTTCGTGGCTCTGTTCGGCGGACGAAGCGGAGATGTTTCGGATGTATTCGACGCTTTCCCGAATGCTGTCCATGATCAGGGCGAGCTGCTTGTGGGTGTCGGTAGCGATCTGCACGCCGAGCGCGGATTTTTCCAGCGAGTTTGCGATCAGTTCCGAGGTCTCCTGTGCCGAACCGGCGCTCCGGGACGCCAGCGTCCGGACCTCATCCGCGACGACGCCGAAGCCTTTGCCGCTCTGCCCGGCGCGGGCGGCTTCGACCGCTGCGTTCAGCGATAGGATATTGGTCTGGAAGGCGATGTTGTCGATCGTGGCGGTGACCCGGTTGATGGCGAGACAGGCGTCGTTGATCTGTCCGACGGCGGTAACCATGTTTTGCATCTGCTCCGTGCCGGACTGCGCCCGCTGGCTCATCCCGTCAAACAACTGCGCGGCGCTTTCGGCCGTCTCCGCGTTGATCTTCGTCTTTTCCATGATCATCGCGACGGAGCCGGAAAGTGTCTGAATGGCGGCAAGCTGACCGGACACGCTGTTCGCCAGGTTTTTTGCCTCGTCGGCGATCTGCACGGAGGTCACGGCGAAGTGATCGGAACTCTCCTGGAAAGAGATGATCATCTCGGTCAGTTTCGCCACCATTTTGCCGATGGCGATGCTCATGGAATCTTCCGGACTTCTCGGCGTGATCGTCACGGACAGGTCGCCGTCCGCGATTTGGTTCATGATGTCGATCTGCGCTTTGGTGCTCCCGGTGATCTGCGCAAAGGCAAGGAACAGGCGGCCGATCTCGTCGTTGGACGTATAGCCTTCCGTCAGATTCAGATCGCCTACGGAGAGTTTTTCCGCAGAAGCTGTCAGTCCGGTGATCGGGCGTCCGATTTTCCGGTTGATGTACGTGACGCTCAGCAAGGCAAACAGGATGCTGAATGCCGCGACGATGATGATCAGCTGAAGCCCGAAGGTGTTGACATGCGCCATGATCTCTTCCATAGCGACGTCCGCGCCCACCACGCCGACCGTGCGTCCGGCGGCGTCAAGGATGGGAGCGTAACCCG
>JAISJT010000066.1 GCA_031261395.1 Eubacteriales Family XIII. Incertae Sedis bacterium | reverse complement strand
AGCTGCTTGCGGATCGGCTTTCGGATCTTGATTGCGGAATCAACCAGAGCCAGCGCCTCCACCACGCCGATCGTGAGCAGCGCCCAATACCCCGTCAGATCAAAAATGGGCAGCGTCTGCAGCCAAAGCACGATGTCCGTCAGCTCCGCATCGACCGAGGCATACCCCGTGAAAATTTCCGCGTCCGTCCGCACCAAAACAATCAACAGAAAGATCACGATATCCACACAGACAAACGCGCAAATCTGCCGAAACAGGATGCTCCCCGTCAGCCGCGCGGCGATCCGCCCGTGGGCCTGATTTGTATCGCCCCTATCCATTTTGTCCCACCTTGTATCCCACGCCGCGCACCGTCGTCACCGTTTTCACGCCAAAGCGCTCATCGATCTTGCTGCGCAAAAACCGCACATAGACGTCGACCACATTGGTCTCGCCGATATAATCATAGCCCCAGACATGGTTGAGCAGCGCCTCGCGGCTCATCACCCGCCCCTTGTTTTCGAGCAGACAGGCCAGCAAATCAAACTCCTTGCGCGTCAGTTCCACCGCCTCGCCGTCAAACGAAACCTCATAAGCGTCCTTGTCGAGCGCGAGCCGGCCCGCTTCCGTCTCTATCCCCAGCACGCGCTCGTCCGCCTCCGCGCCGAACGCACCGGAGCCGCCGGGGCCGCCTTCGCCGCCGCCCGCCGCCTTCTCATGCCCGCGGATCGCGGCGCGGATTCGAGCCAACAGTTCCTCGATCACAAAAGGTTTCGTCACATAATCATCCGCGCCGCTGTCGAGTCCGAGCACCTTGTCCACCGTCTCGTCGCGCGCCGTCAGCAGGATCACCGGCACGTCCTTCGACTTGCGCAGCCGCCTGAGCGCCTCGATCCCGCTCATCCCCGGCAGCATGATATCGAGCAGCACGAGGTCAAATTCCCCGTCCTCCGCCGCCTTCAGTCCCTCCACGCCGCCAAAAGCCTTCTCGGTCAGGTAGCCCTCATGCCCCAGCTCCAGCTCGATCATGCGCGCGATCTTCTCGTCGTCCTCGACGATCAAAATCCGCTCCATAGCCCCCGCCGCTTTCGCCATCTCAGCCGTCTCCGTCCTTGCGCCCCAAATGCGGTCCGGAGAACCGATACCGCCAGCCGGCCATCAGCCCGATCACGAGCGTCACCAGCGTCACCCAAAAGATCCACGGCACGAAGACCAGCAGGAACAGGATGACCGGGAAGTGAAACAGCAACCCGCCCTTGTACCAGACCTCAAACTGATTGACCACGCCTCCGCGCAGGATGCGCACCAGCGCCTTCCCAAATTCCTTCGCCCCGTCCTCAAACGCCGTAGACTCGTCGCGGTACTTGTACGACCGTGTTTTTTTGTCATAATAATATTGCTGCTGCCGCCCTCCTGCACCCTGACGACCCTGAGGCCCGCCGGCGTTTCCGGCGCCTCCGCCATATTGATATTCGTACCCGTAGGACGCCTGCCCGCCTGGGGTCCCGCCCGGGGTCCCGCCCGGAGCTTGCTGACCGCATCCGCCCCTTTGGTTTGGCTGGCCGTAATACCCGCCCGGAGGGGGGCCGCCAACGAAGTCTTGGGGACCGGGACTTGCGGAGGCGGCCCCCGGCTCAGCCCCCGGCGCAGGATTTGCCCCTGCTTCAGGCCCGGTATATGCACCGCTGCCTGAGTCTCCTACGGGGTCGCCGGGGACTTCCTCGGCAGGGGACTCCGAAGTGTCTCCTTCGTCAACTATCACAAAGTCCGTGTCCACATCTATTACAGCAGGAACGCCGCTGCTCGTGGACCAGGTCGTGCCGTTTTCCGGCCGTGCCGAACCGAGCTTGCCCTCCTGCTCGAGCAGGATCACGGCCTCGAGGAGGTCGCCGTCCGCGCGCTCAAGAGCGTCCTTCGCCGTGTCCTCGCTGACGCCCGCGCGGTCCGCGAGCCGGTCGATTTTCTGTTTCGTAACTTTCATTGATTCCCTCCGTCGGTGTTCTTTATCCTTCCGGGTTTGGCCCCGCATGTCATTCCCGCGAAGGCGGGAATCTGTATTACAGGGTCATCATACCGACAAATACTTAATTCCTTATTGGAGATAGATTAAATTGCGATTAAAGAACCCGCCAAAGCTATATTAGTGTCCGAAGTGTTTGAGGGCGAGGAGGTAGCTTTCGCCGCCGAAGCCGGCTACGAGGCCGCGGCAGACGGGGGCGATCACCGATGTGTGGCGAAACTCCTCGCGGGCCGTGATGTTGGACAGGTGGATCTCGATGACGGGGGCGCGGACGGCGGCCACGGCGTCGCGAATCGCGATAGAGTAGTGGGTGTAGGCGCCGGCGTTCAGCAGGATGCCGTCCGCGCCGCCCGATTCCTGGATCGCGGTGACGAGCTCGCCTTCGACATTGCTTTGGAAGAAGGTACACTCGGCGCCGATCTCTGCTGCGAGGGCCGCGATGCGCTCGTTGATGCCGGCCAGCGACTCCGTGCCGTATTTGTCCGGCTCGCGCTCGCCGAGCAGATTCAGGTTTGGGCCGTTGATGATCGCAATTTTTTTCATATCTTATACCTGCTTGTAACAGCCGATGACTTCGAGATAGTCCGTGGCCGCGGCCGCGTGGGTGAGGGTTTCTTTCACGATAGGGTCGCCGATATTGCCGCTGATCTCGGCGAAGAAGCGGTATGACGACGCCGATGAGGAGGGGCGCGACTCGATGCGCGTCAGGTTGACGTCCGACGCCATGAAGGGGAGCAGCGCCTCGCAGAGCGAGCCCGAGCGGTGCGCCGCCGTGAAGGAGATCGAGATCAGGTCGCTGGCCGCGTCGTATTCGGGCTGCGCCGCGATGACGACGAAGCTCGTGCGGTTGGTGTCCGAGTCCATGATGTTCGGCGCAAGGACGACGAGGCCGTTGTGTTCGGCCGCCTGTGCCGAGCCGATGGCCGCCGCGCGCAGACCGTCCGCCTTGGACGCCTTCGACGCCGCCACCGCCGTATTGCTGCTGGCGATTTGATCCCAGGGTTTGTCCTCGAGGAAATGCCGGCACTGCTGAAAGCCCTGCGGGTGCGAGTAGATCTCGCGAATGTCCTTGAGCGCCGCGCCGGGCTTGGCGAGCAGGCAGTGCTTGACGTCGATCCACGTGCGGCCGACGATATAGCAGCCTAAGCGGCGCAGCAGGTCGTAGGTCTCGCCGATCGCGCCGGTCTTGGAGTTTTCGATCGGCAGCACGCCGTAGTCCGCCGCGCCGTCTTTGACCTTGCGAAAGACGCTTTCGAAATAGTCGGCGTTCGTGATTTCAGCGCCCGTTTCGGGGAAGAGCTTCCGCGCGGCCAGTTCGCCCCAGGCGCCGGGTACGCCCTGATAGCAGATGCGGACGCTCTCGGTCTTGTGCGGCACGGGCGGCGGCAGGAAGTCCGGCTCCGCGCTCGCAAACGACAGGCTCCGCTGGTACTCGCGGGACAGCGAGATGATCGAGCGCATGAGCAGGGTGACCTCGGCGCGCATGTCGTCGTCTACCGCCGCCGTCGCGTTTTCCACCACCTCCGACTCGCGGTCCGTATCCTGGATCGCCAGGTTGTGCGCTTTTTTGTAATCCACGATCTCCTTGGCGAGCAGCAGGCGCTCCTCAAAGAGCTTGACCATTTTGTTGTCGACGCCGTTGATCAGCTCGCGAAAGTTTGTGATTTCTTTTTTCTTCGTAATATCCGGCATTTGGGCCGCCTCCTCTTTCTGTTTTCTGCGTACTACTGTAGGGCTTCCCGCAATTTTACAATGCGGCCCATGAGGCCGTCAAACAAGGCGGGCGTGATCGATTGCTGTCCGTCGCAGAGCGCCAGCGCGGGCTGGTTGTGTACCTCGATGATGAGACCGTCGGCGCCGGCCGCGACCGCCGCGAGCGCCATCGGATAGACGAGGTCCCAGTAACCGGTCCCGTGCGAGGGATCGACGATGACCGGCAGGTGCGAGCGCTTTTTCAGCACGGGCACAGCCGAGATGTCAAGCGTGTTGCGCGTGGCAGTTTCGAAGGTGCGGATCCCGCGTTCGCAGAGGATGACCGAGGCCTTTCCGTCCTTCAGCACGTAGTCGGCGGCCATGAGCAATTCGTCGATCGTGTTCGAGAGGCCGCGCTTCAGAAGGACCGGCTTGCCGATACGACCGAGTTCGCGCAGCAGCGAGAAGTTTTGCATATTGCGGGCGCCGACCTGGATCACGTCAACGTCTTTTTCAAAAACGCTGAGGTACTCCGGGCCCATGATCTCCGTCACGATGCCGAGACCCGTCTTTTGCCTGGCGATCTCAAGCAACTCAAGGCCGTCGAGGCCCAGACCCTGAAAGGCATAGGGGCTCGTGCGGGGCTTGAACGCGCCGCCGCGCAGCATGGCCGCGCCCGAGCGTTTGACGTCCTGCGCGATTGACAGGATCTGTTCCTCACTCTCCACGGAACACGGGCCGGCAAACACGGCAAAATCGCCGTCACCTATATACGGCCCGTCTTTGTACAGCTGCAGGCGCGTATCTTCCGGGTGGAAGCTGCGGCCCGAGAGCTTGTACGGCGCGGAGACCTTCATGACCTTTTCGATCGCGTCATTTCGCATCAGGCTTTCCGCCTCAAGGGACGCCGTATCGCCGACGAGACCGAAAACGCGCTTGGCCTCGCCCTGGATCATCTTCGCGGAAAGCCCGAGGGCCTCCATATTCTTTACAAACTGTTCGACCTGCGCATCCGTTGCGCTGTCGCTAATCACTACGATCATAATATTTCCTTCCTTAAAGTAACGTTCTTTCGAGTGTCTGATATACGGCGGAGAACATCTCTTGCGAGAGGATCTCCGCCTTGGTAAATCGAGTCTCGCCTGCCGCGCGCAGGAAATGGACATCTGACAGGAGTCCCTGCCACACAAGCATCGACAGGCCGTTTTCCGCACGCAGACCGCGCGCGCGCGCCTCATGCACAAGCGCCGTTTCCGCCGGAATATAGACGCAGTCGTAGACCAGCGCCGTCTTAGGCAAAGCGTCCAGAAACCCGAGGTCATCAAAGTCCTGCGAATACCCCTGCATACCGAGCGGCGTCGCGTTGATGAACACGTCCGTATCCAAAACTGCCTGCGCCGGGATATGACCGTCGTACGCGATCGCGGCAACAATAGCGTTTGCGGCAGCGGCCGTCCGCATACAAACCTCATCGGCTTTTTTCTTGTTTCGGCCGATCACGCGAACCGTCTTCGCGCCTTCACCGGCCGCCTTCACCGCCGCACCCAGCGCCGCGCCGCCTGTCCCGAAGATACATACGGCTTTGTCTTTGTATCCCGAACCTGCGCCAACGAGCGATAGCAGCAGCCCTTCCATATCTGTGTTATAGCCGGCAAGATATCCGCCTTCGCGCACTACCGTATTGACTGCCCCGGCAAGCAGCGCATCGCCGCGAACCTCATCTATCAGAGGCAGGATCGCCTTCTTGTGCGGGATCGTCACATTGACGCCGAGGGGGGCCTCCCCGCCGCCTTCGCCGCCTTCGCCGCCCTCATCCTTCCCGGATTTCATGCGCGACACAAATGCCGCAAGGTCATCCCCCCGCACACGAACCTTGTCATAGCGCACGTCAAGACCCAGCCGTTCAAAAACAACAGCATGCAAGGCTGGCGAAATCGAATGCGCCACCGGGTCACCGATTACTGCATATTTCATGTTAGATAGTATACCACGACCCGCGGCAAACCAGCTTTTTTGAATTTATCCCTCCGTCATTCGCTGGCGGCGGCGTGGGCGTGGGCGGGGCCGGCGGTCACGCCCAGCACTCTATGATGTCCTGCACCTGCGGATGATCCGGATAGACGGCCATACACCATAGCGTGAAGATCAGCGACGCAAGCGGGGTGACGATGCCAAATTTGCCCGTCTCTCCTCCTACTTTGGGGGCATCTATCTCGATACGATCCCAGGCCGTCAGCAAAGCCGAGGTAAGTGCGTTGTAAGCGAGGCAGACAGGGGGTCCGCTGACGGGCTGCAGCCAGCTGTTTTTGCCCTTGGTGATCGAGTCATTCTTTCGAAAGAGATAGACGCCATAGTCCGTGGCGACGAGATCCCCGTTCGAAATCAGCCGCCATTTGACTTCCGATAGCGCATCCGCATTTTTCTTCGCGATGATATTGCCGATGATCGCGCCGGTAGCGCCCGCAGCATTTCTGTTTGCGACCTGCATTGCGACATTTTGCGCGGCATACTTTGTGTCAAACTCTTCGCCCAGACCGGTAAAAGAATACTCTTCGAAATATGCCTGTACGATGCGGATCTCGTCCCCGGAAAACTGACGCGGGATGAGCAGCTGCACTTCCGGCGCACTGATCGTTCCCTGCGTATCGAGTTCGCCGACCACGCTGCGAAAATACGCATTCCACTGCGCTTTCTGTCCGGGATCGATCACGCCTTCCGTCCGCGTCATTGCAAACGCGCCGGAAACGACAGCGTCGTACCCTGCCGGCTGTGAACCGTATCCTGCCGTTCCTCCTAAGTTTTGCTGCTCCTTTTTCTTACCAAACATCTTCTTTCCATCCTTTCTTAATCTTACAAAAAAATCTGCCCGGGGTTTTCGTTCCTATCGCCGCTGCCTCAGCAGGGCGTCAATATGCTGCCGGACGCCGGCGATCTGTGCATCGATCGGCGACACGCCCGCCCGGATCTTCCGCCTTTTTCCGATCGTCCTGAACAAGAAGAGCGAAACGACGATCAGCACAATGCCGATGATGATCATCGGCAGGATCAAAAACTGCATGCCGCCCGTCGCATCCACGTCGAAATATTCCACGAGTACTTTGGCTCCGATGGAGTTGAACAAAAGCACGGCCGCTACAATCAGCATGACTACCACCGCGCCGACGAGGCAGCCGATGCCGGACTTCTCCCCCTGCGCTGCGCGCTTCCGCTCCAAGGCAGACAACTGCCCCGACAAGACATCGATCTGCTTCTGAATTTCTGCATTGTGCGCCCGGTTTTCCGCCTGCCTTTTGGCGTTCTCCGCCTGCCTTTTGGCGTTCTCCGCCTGCTGCCGCTGTTCTTCGGCTCTTCTTGCCGCTTCCTGATCTGCCTCTCTCGCTTTTCGTGCGATAGCGTCCAGCACCCGCTTCGATTTCATCGCATCGTCCTTGAGCGCCAACGCTTCGTGCGCGTATTTCTCCCCGGTTGCGGCATCTGCATGCGTATGGCCGGGGGAATCAAAATACCAGTGGCCGGCAAGGAAATCTAAGGCCTGCCATTTGCTTGACAGAATATCACGCTCATTCGCCTTTTCGAGCGCCGCTTCCAGCAAAGCCGTTTTTTCCGCAAAAGGTATATTCAGCGAAGGGTCGTCACTGTTTTGGTATATTTGAACCTTGACCAAAAAGCTCGCCGGATTGCCCGGATCCAACACGATCGCTTCATTGATATAGCTAAGCGCTGTCCGGTATTCCTTGTTCCACTGGTAGATATCCGCCGCCCATTCATAGAGTTCGGGCACGTTTTCTTTCTGCGGTTTGTACTGAAGTGCCTTGTCGATTGCACTGCGCGCCAAATCATTCTTGTCCTGCGAAAAATATTGCTTTGCCTCCGCAAACCATTTTTCATACTCCGCTCTGCGCTCCGCATCGGGATCCTCGGTCTCCGGCGTCCTTTTGCTCTCCGCGAGTTCCTCGTCATAGGCACGCCTGCTTCCCTCATCGGAAAAAACCTTCTCGGCCGCTTCCACAAGTTCAAACTTCGCCTTGGCCTCAGGAGAACTCAGGTAGCGCGCCTCATAGACCAGCTTCTGACTCGATAGTTCCCGCTTGATCTCGTCCAGACCCGCCGAAGACTGCAATTCCAATTCCACATAATAATCTGTCATATTTTTTCTCCTATGTTACGATCCTGTACCGTACAGCTCTATCTTCCCTGCCGCAGCAAGGCGATCATCTTGTCTGCCCCGGTCTGAAAATGCGATATCTCCTGCGATGCGGTCTTCAGCGCTTGAGAGGTATCCTCGAGGGCGATCCTAAGTTTCTGTCCCGCCGATTGATCGCCAAAATGTTTCGTGACCTTCTCTATATCCTTGCGAACGTATTCATCGATCTCGAGAAATTTTCCCGGCAGCGCGCTCACATCGCCCTTGATGCGTTCGGCGCTCCCTGCGGCCCTATCAAAATCCATGTTCAATCACCCGCTTCTTCCATCACATCCAGCTCACGGCTTGTGTCGCCGGCCAATTTCAAAGCCCTTCGGATATCCGCGATATGGCTTTTTGTGCGCTGCAGTATCCCGCTCACGTTTTGATCGATCCCGCTCGGAAACCCTGCAAGCCCGTTTTGCAGGGACGTCAAAGCCTCATCGACCTTCTTCTCGATCCCTGCCAACAGCGTCATGTCATTTTGTATGCTGGTGATCAGGTCCACACGCGCTCTCGACTTCTCACTGTTTACAATCCGCATCTCCGTCAGCTCGCATCTTTCACGAAGTCGTCCGCCGCCCGTTTCAGCGCTGAAAGTGCGGTCGCGGAATCCGCCAGACTGCGCGCCGCCGTCTGTGCCTGCTGTGCCGCTTGCTCGGCTGTCCTGTTTCCCTTGCCGATGGCGGCGATCCCCTGTGCCTGTGTACCCAGCGACTGCGATGCGCCTGCGATCTGCCGCGATAGATTTTCGGCGTCGGCTCCGATCCCGGCAGCCTTGCGTATGACATCCTCAAAACTCATAGCTCCTCCTTTCCGAATCAGATCATCCGGGCGCGCTGCAGCGCAGCCTCGGTCTGCTGCAATTGGCCGATGGTTTTGTCGATTTGGCTTTTCGTCTGCTCGATCTGCGCCTGCATCCTCTGATCGTGTCCTTTTGCGCTGCCGGAGAGACCCTCTGCTATCTGATCCAGCAGCTTGTCGTTTGCGGACTTAAAACTTTCCAATTTTCCGATCTGTTCCTTGATCTGCCTTTCGGCGTCCGACACCTGCGAGATCAACTGTTGCAACTGTGACATGGTGTTTCCTTTCTTTAAAACCAGCTATGCCGAAACCGGCGTATACGGAATGAAAGTTAGCGCCTCCGAGTATTCGACTTCATCTACGATCAGGGCGCGGTTTGCTTCCGGGTTCCATTTGACGAAGGGATTGGAAAGCGCCTGTACGGAGCGCTCGTCGATGCGCAGGAAAATGCGTGTATTGAAGGCCGAGGCATCGCCGTAGCCCGTGACCTGCGCTGTGAAGCTCGCCGTCTTGACCCACCAGCCGATGAAATGAATGCCACGGTCCGGCGCGGCGTCAAGCAATTTCTTCAGCGGCGGGTCGCTGCTGTAGGGGTCTGCCTCAAAGCGCCACTTGTCCATCCCTATGCCAAAGATATATGTTTTTTTCTGCGCAGCATCCGAGGATAGCGCCTGCTCGGTTTCTTTGACAAAATCCGAAAAACCCTCTTTTTCCACGATGGAGACCGTATGGCCGCTGCGTTCCATCAGCGCAAGGAATTCCGGCATACGCCACGCCTCACTTTCCTCCTGCGGCAGGAAATCACAGACCACAAAGCGGGCAGTGCCGGAGGCATGCTGGGCAGCGAGCGACAAGGCGATTCCCTGTAATATCCCTATGGCGCCGCCGTATTCGCTGTCCTGGGCGCCAAACACCGCAATATTTCTGCCGTTTTCGTCCGGCATCGAAATCGCAACCGGCGTGCCAACGATTGAGATCAAAATACCGGCATACGCTTTGGCGGTTCCGCCGTGAGGCCCGGTATCACGGATCCGGTCAAGCATCTCTGTTATGGGAGCTCTCTGTTCGCTTTCAAATATGTAGGGTGCAGGCACAGTATCTTTGACGGCTTCCCACCAGCGGCGGCGCAGCGGCCTCAGGATCTTTTCGTCGGCATATGCGACCACGGTCTTTTTGTTTTGCGTGATCTCGCCGTAGTCAAGATTGACAATTGCCTCCCGTGAGCGCAGATAGGCCGCTGCGGAATTTCCCGTGCCGAGCGTGATTTGCGACTCGCTGACCGAGTTTTTGTGAGCGATGCGGACCGGGATCTGGCTGAAAATACTGTCCGTCTTCCCGTACAGCGCCGCATTGCCGCCGATGGTCTGCGAGGCGAGGATGAAGTGGATGCCCGCCGCCCGGAAAAGCCGCACCGACTTTTCGAGGATATCCGCGACATTCCGGCTCGTAGTATCGTCCTCCCCAAACATCAGCTGAAACTCGTCGATGATGACCACGATGCGGGGCAGAGCAGCCGCAGGATCTGCTTCCCTGTATTCCCGGATGCTTTTGACGTTTTGCTCCTTGAACTGCTTCATCCGCTCCTTGTAGATGCCGAAGAGATGCTCGAGCACCGACAGGCCGAACACGGTATCGCTCTCGAGACCCAGCGCTTTCGCGTGGGGCAGATACTCCTCCTGGTCGATGTTTGCGAACGCTTTCAGCGTCACGCCTTCTTTGAAATCGAGCAGATAGAGATGCAGCTCGCCCGGCGCGTAGCGGCAGCACAGGCTGTGAATGATGACGGAAATCAAGTTGGATTTCCCCTGCCCGACCGCGCCTGTAATAAGGACATTGTGTCTTTGGTTGACGTCGTCGCCGATGGTCACGGAGACCGTATCCGTGCCATACATCCCCACGGCAAAGGTCAGTCCGTTCTCGCTCGTTTCAGACCACAGGCGCTCCATACCTGCAATTTCCGAAAACCTGACGACCGGGAGCGAGGCCGTTTTGACCTTCTCGGACAAGGCGGCGCTGTTTTGAATAATTTCCGCGGCATCTGCCGGTGTGTACACAGCGCCGGCAGAGGCGTCGGAGCCTGCAGCGCCGGCAAGCGTCACTTTGTTCCCGCTCACGCTGAGGATCGGAATATCGCCGGCCAGCGCCCGGACCGGCACGCCCGTGGTCGTGGATACGATCAGAAAGGATACGCCGGCGGCGGGACCGGCCTTGATTACCGTAGAAAGCTGCGCGAGCACGGCTGCGTCGATCGTGGCCATGTCGGCAAAGAGTACGATGAGTTTGTAACTTTCCACGGGCCTGGCGATCATCTCCCGAAAGGTCTGCAGCGTAGCCGCCTGTCCCTGGATTACATTGTTGACAGCAGACACGTGCTGACGCAGATAGAGGATTTGTTTTTTCAATTCCTCGGGGCCGGTGATATATTCGAGCTGCTTGAGTTCACCGGAGGACAAGGCGGAAAACGGGGCAAAGACGCCGGTGAGGTCCGCATCATAGCCCATCACCTGCAGTTGTCCCGGCGCCGTTCCGTCCAGCGCCCGCAGCAGCAGATACCGCGCCAGGCGAATCACATCGTCGCCATAGGAATTTTCGAGCCACAGATTGCCGCGGCCGATGAAATTCAGATTGACGTACGGACCCATGCCAAGGCTGACTTTGTCCGCAACCGATAAAATATTCTCTGGCATTTCGTCTGTCCGCCGCGCCGCTACCGGAGCGGGACGCCCTTAGCGTCGAGAATGGTGGAGCCTGTCAAGAGCCGGAACGCCCGGAAGAGATTCCAGAAGACCATGACGACAACGATGATGCTGCCGATGACAGAGATTGCCGTCAGACCGGTAGCGGCGCCTATACCGTTCAAGATGATGCCTATGACCGTCACGATCAATTTGGTGAGCCCTCTCTTCGTGAAGCCGAGATAGAAATCATCCAGACCAAAGCAGCCGGGAAACGTCAGGATCACCGCGATGCTCCGGCGCTTTGCATCCGCATAGGATCCGGTGCTGGCGCTCTGCGGCGGTGCATAGCCCTGCGTCGGCGGGGCGTAGCTTTGCGTTGGCGGAGCATAGCTCTGTGGCGGTGTGTTGCTCGGTTGATTTTCGTTTTGATAATCGTCGGACATTTTGGTTCCTCCTTTACAGCGCGTTGTTGTTGATGCTGCAAGCATAGCAACAAGCGGAGAAAGGCCAAAAAATTTTTGATTTCCAAAAAATCCGCAGGGACTCAGTATTTGAAAAGGAACAGTTTTTCCGTGACTTTGGGCGTCTCGCCGGGATCCAGCGGACGGAAGTAATGGCGTTCGAGCAGCTCGTTCAGGGCGGCCTCATCCACACGACACCGCTGCGCGATCAAATAGTATTCAAGAAGCCGCTGCCGGGAAATGCGCAGCGGTGCATCAAACATGCGGTCAAAATAGACCCGGCATTTCATACGTGCAAATTTCTCAAAGGGCTCGCCCTCCGCATACTCGTAGGCGACCGCCATCTGAGATACATTCTCCGGGAAGTTCGGAATGCGGTGTTCCCCGGACAGAGCTTTGGCATGATCGAAGTACCAGTCTTTGAACAAATTGCCCGTGAAACCGTGCTTGGCAGACGAAGCGCTGTACGTGATGAGGCAGCCCAGTACGGTCAGAAACCACGAAAGGTAGGCTCTGCGAAAAAGCAGCCGGTGGCCGCCCGCCCACGCGGTGAGCCGGGCCTTGACTTCCGGGACCGTATTTTCGGACAAGTCCGGCGGGGCGGGCTCCGAGAAATCATCCGTCCATGAGTCCTCTATCAGCTGCGTAGCGTTCACTTCCCGGGGGCTCACGTCAGCTGCATTGGACTCCTTCAGCGCCTCTTCATAGATCAGCGACAGCGCCGTACAAACCGCGCGCACGGCGCCGTCCGATGCATCTATCACTTCGAGCACACGCACGCGATATGTTTCCGTCAGCGCAGCGTCGAGCGTCACCTCCGCATGGAGTTCATCGGCAAAACACAGCGCATCGAAGAAATCCCACACCTGACGTTTCAAGCGGCTGTTCAGCCGAATGGCCGTACGCAAGACTATCTCATACAAATCCAGCGCGTATATGCGCCGCCCTCCCATGCAATCACTCAGGAACAGATCCGTTTCGACATCGTCCATCTTGAGCCGAAAGGCGAGCCAGAGCCAGGCGAGCTTGCGGCGGTCGGCTCGGATGCCTTTCGGAAGATGCCGGTCGAAATAGTGGTTGAGTATTTTCGATGAACGCTCCGAGTATACGTTTTCGCCGTTTTTCCAATTGCGGATGGTCCTCGTGGAGATGCCGCCCAGACGAACGCTGAGCGCGGCCTCCTGATATTTGCGCAGGTTTTTCCCGCCTGCAAAGCAGCGTTTGGCCTCCTCTATGGTCTCCGGCGTCACGTCTGCGGCCGCCGCGATATCCTGATCGAGTTCCTCCGGGCTAAAGCGCTCGAAAAACCGCGAGACAAAATAGGTGAATTCCCTGCGCTCGCTCACCGCTGCCGCCTGCCCCGCGTACCATTCGCGCGCAGCAGCGCATTGGCAAGCGCCGGATTTTTCGCCAAACGGTAGCCGTGCCGCAGATCCGAGGCGAGTACCTGACACAGCCTGTCAGGCCACCGGGAAACGCTCTCCGGCGGGACGTATTCCGAAAAATCATACCAGACGGTTTGCGCACGCCTCAGATCCGCGCACAAAATCACGCTCGAACCGTAGGCAAAATAGCCATCCAAAATCTCGTCGTGAAAAAAATCATCCGCGGCTTCCATCGAGAGCCTCGCCCATTTCACATCGCCCGTTACCGCAAAAAGATTGGCCGGCAGCAAATCAAGCCCGGAGATGGCGTGATGGGCGGATCCTGAGATCAGGCCCTCCGCATGCGTGGCCACTGCGCCGCGCTCCTCCTGTGGCATAGCGCGCAGCATGCGCAATACCCCGCTGCTCCACAGGTGGTTGAGCGCATGCAGATTTTCCGGAGCGGATGCATGCAGCGTGATACCGACGATATAATGAGCCGCGCAATAATCGGAGAACGCCTGCGTAGAAAAGCGCCACCGGTCCCCCTCATCCCCTGCAGAGACAAACAGGCCGTCCCAGACGGCATTGCGAAAGGCAGCTTCCTCTCCCGGTTCCGGCACAAAAGTCTCTTCGCGCTTCACCACGCGCGTTTGATACGCGAGAGCGGGAAGAAAACCGTATGGTCCCGCAAGGTCTCCCTTGTGCAGGCGGTCGATGGACAGAAACACTTGGGCGTCTGTCCTGCCCTCTTTTGTCTTCTCCCGGAAAGTCTGCACGATATGAGCCTTTGCAAAGCAGGAACGAAACGCTGCATTCCCGTATTGTTCCGGAGGCGCCTTCCCGCTGAAAATCAATTTTGTTTTTGAAACACGGATCATCACCTTCGCAAGCGCGGCGAGCGCCTCTGCATTGCCTGTCAGCCGCTGCGCATCGGTGATGATCAGTGCGAAGGAAACATCCGCAGGCGCCGCAGCGCCCGGCAGATCTGCCGTATCCTCCTCAAATCCAAGCAGCTCACAGAGCGCGTCAACGTCATCGCTCTCGCCCCCCGGCGTGTTGATCCCGCCGTAGTACCGCCGGTAGACAGCCTGCGCCAAACCGCGAAAACCATTCCGTACCGGAGAGATATCGGACACTTCATCGGCGGAGATAAGAAGCGGGACCACCTCCGCATCTTCCAGCAAATCCGCGCCTATCGTTTTGATCATGGCCGTTTTGCCGCTGCCTCGTACGCCGTAGAGAAACACCGGGGCGCGGCCTTGGGAGAGATCCTGACGGTGCAGCGGAGCATCCTGCCGCAGGCCGGCTTTTGCACCGAACACGCCGCTCTCTATCACGCGGGCGCGAAGACCGGCTTTTGTGATAGCGATACCCTGCGCTACATTTCGTATCTCTGTCAGCCTTCTGCGCATCGTCATCAAATCCGGCATGCGATACTCCATGTTTGAGTCAAAGCAGTCTTCGAAAAAATCGGTCAGCAGCAGCGATAGAGCCTTGTCGCGCGGGTTTGCGGAAAAACGCATATTGACACGGTTGCGTGCCAGCACAGCAATATGCTCACAGGTTGCCTGATCGGGAATCTCAAAAAGGAGCGCATAAAAAATCATGGCAAGACTGTAGATATCGCTCCCCTTTGTGAGCCTGACACGATCCCTGCCGGATTTCACAAAAATACGAATCTCAGGCGGCATAAAGACAGGATTGAAGGTGACCTCTTCCCGTGAGATCTCAGCGAACCCATCAGCTCCAAGTTTTTGTGAGTTTCCGAAATCGATAAAAAAGGCCGTGTTGAGAGACGAGACGAAAATAATATTCTCAGGAGAAATATCCCCGTGGATATACTGAAATTCCGCTTTCTCGTGGATTGGCTCCAGTACGCACAGCAAGGACGCCATGATTTCTGTCGCGGAAATGATGTCCAGCTGTTTGCCCTTTAATATGTCCGCCAGCATGACGCCGGCCTCGCTCATATCGCGAATGACGCCGATGCGCGTGTCCGCCTTCGTCAGAGTTCGCACCAAGCGGCGTCCCTCCCCCGTGTCTATTTCCGGTTCGGAAAGAATACGGATGGGCAAGACCCCTGCATTATAGCGGGACAGAATCGCGGTAGTTTCCGCTTCGTGTTCCAATTTTTTCACGGAAATGCCGCCGGTCGCAATCTTTAATGCGTAGCGATGGCCTTCGAGATGTGCGGCGTAGATGGAGCCAAAGCCGCCTTTCCCGATCTCGCCTTCGATCCTGTAACAATCGCTCCCCGCATAGATGCAGGTCCCGGCGGAAACCGGAAATTCAGGATTGTCACCCGCCGTCAAAGACAAGGTCTTCATTTCGATTTCCTCAATTGGTGATAGATACGCACCTTGTCGTCAAAATAGGTTTCATCGCGCTCCAGGGTATTCAATGTCCAAATTGCTTTCGCCCTTTGCCGGTATTGCATCCATGCACGCAGGGATCCGACAAACACACTCATCAAAAACCATATGCCTATCGCCGCAAGCGGCACAATGAGGAAAATCTTTTGGTATTGGATGGCCATAACCGCCGCATAGGCGATGAAATTGAGCAGCATGAAAGAAGTCTGAAACGATATCGGGGCGGTTTTCACCGTGCCCGAACCCACGCCCATCGTCGTATCAACCTTATAAAAACCAATCAGCGTCGCAATCAAAAATATTGTTATCGGACAAAAAACAGTGAAGTGGATGAACGTATTTTCGTCCGGCCTCGAGATGAGTCCCAGAATGAAAAACACAGCCACGCAAGGTTCAAGCAAAAGGATGTCCTTCTCCCGGAACATCCCCCCGCGCATCTTGCCATGCTGAAAGATGTATGCGGCGACACAATACGCGCTTGAAAGCAGCAAATAAAAGAGGATCGTGATATAGACACTATTGAACGTATTATGCACACGGGTATGTTCATCTATGAGTTTCCCCGCAGATGTTTCGGCGACAAAAGTCAACGTACAAATCAGAGAGATATCGAGAAAGATCGTTCGGGCCACATCCTGGTACGGAAACCCTTTCTGAATGAAATTTCGCAGGCTCTCCGAGCGCGACAACAGCGCAAGAACGCAGATCTCTATCACCCAACCGATACTATTGCCAATGATACTGATCAGATTGTTGTGCGCGGCAGATATATCATGCAGTCTGTGAAGCTCTTCCCCGCTCATCATGCAATACAAAAAAGGAGCAACGGCAAGGCAAAGCAGGATCAGGATGACCGGACTATGCCGCTGTAGAAGGAATCCGGAGTAAAGGATATTGTGCCGGCTATCCGGCCTGCTCTGAGCGCTCAGGATACCCTGTGTCAAACAAAGCAGAGAAATCACGCCCGCAGCAAGTAAGCCGCCAACCGACTGGCCGGCAGTCCAAAGCCCGGTCAAAAAAACGCACTGAATCACGAGGATAATGAGGAATTCTTTCTCACGCATCACGTCATCAGGATAACGATTGCTTGACAACTTGTCAACAATACGCGATCGTTGTTGACTAAAGGGTGCGAAGTAGGGATGTCAGGCCCGCGGCGGCGTGGGCGGCTTTTCCTTTGTTGTCAAACAGCGCGTCGGCCCAGGCGGCGTAGAGGGCGCCGCGCGCTTCCCACAGGGCGTCGAGAGAGGCTCTGTCCTGAAGCAGCGGGCGGTCATGGGAATATGAGACGGCATCCGCGATCGCGTCGAGCTCGCGGCGGATCCAAACTATAGGGCCTATCCGGCGCAGTAATGCGAGATTTTCCGGCGCCGTAACAATGCCGCCGCCGGTTGAAAGTACAAGGCCGGGCCGCTCTGCGCCTGCCGTGTCAATGCGCGGGATGTCGCTCACGCCGGCACAAGCCGCCAGCGCCTCGGTTTCTATCTTGCGAAACGCAGCTTCACCGTCTTCCGTGATGATGGCCCGCGGAGACCGCCCGGCGCGGCGCTCAATTTCCTTATCGAGATCGGCAAAGGACAAACCCAGCGCCTCCGCCGCCATGCGGCCGAGTTCCGTCTTGCCGCTGCCCGGCATCCCGATGAGGACGAAACTATGCATCGGCGCATGCTCCGGCTGCGTCAAAACAATCCGCCTTCTATCAGCAAATCAATCAGCGCTATCGCGAGGCCGGCCTCGACCACCGGCACGGCGCGGGGCGCGATGCAGGGGTCATGCCGCCCTTCGAGTTCGAGTTTCACGGCGGCGCCCGTCTTGGGGTCAACCGTATCCTGCGGCAGGGAGATCGATGCGGTCGGCTTGATCGCCGCGCGCACGATGACCGGCATGCCGTTGGCGATGCCGCCGAGCAGACCGCCGTTATTGTTGGTCGTGCTTACAAAACTCTTGCCGTGTCCGGCGGGGAGGATCGGGTCGTTGGCCTCACTGCCGCGCAGGGCCGCGATCGCAAAGCCGCGCCCAAACTCTATGCCTTTGACGGCGGGAATAGAAAACAGCATGGCCGAGACCCGGCTTTCCACCGAACCAAAGAAGGGTTCGCCCGTGCCGGGCGGCAGGCCGAAGCAAACGGCCTCGACGACGCCGCCGACCGAGTCGCCTGCGTCCTTGGCCGCTATTATTTTTTCAAGAAACAGTGCTTCAGTCTCATCCGCCGCCGGAAACGGCTTTTCCGCGATGCGGCGCAAAAGCGCTTTGCATTCGCCAAGATCGCGGGTGCGCCCAACACCTTTGGAATTTCCTTCGTCCTGTAATGGGCAGCCGCCCGCCTTTTCAGAAATCCCGCCTGCATCTCCGGCAATGCCGCCTGCGCCAGCGCCGAAACCGCGGCAAAGGTCGATGCTGTCCGCTTCCTCGGCGACGGACTGCACGCGGCCGTAGACCGTAACGCCTTTCTCCGCGAGCAGCTGCTTGGCAATCGCCCCGGCGAAGACCAGTCCCGCCGTCAGCCGTCCAGAAAACCGCCCGCCGCCGCGCCTGTCATCGTACCCGCCGTATTTGAGCAGGGAAGTCCAGTCCGCCTGCCCCGGCCTCAGCGGGATCTCCGCATAGTCGCCCGAGCGGGTATTGGTATTGCGGAAGATGACGGCGATCGGTGCGCCCGTCGCCCTGCCGTCCAGCACCCCGGAAAGGATCTCGGGGACGTCCGCTTCCGTGCGCGGCGTAGCCCAGACGCCCTGCCCCGGCGCGCGCCGCGCCAAATCCGCTTCGATGCGCTCCCTGTCAAGGCGCGTACCCGCCGGCACCCCATCCACCACGCACCCGACCGCCGGCCCGTGCGACTCCCCAAACAGGGTGACTGTAAAAAGTTTTCCGTAACTGTCCATCATTCACTCCATTCCATGTTTCAAAAAGTCATCCCAGAATGCCGGGTAGGATTTTGCGACGCTTTCCGCTCCGTCGATCACGACCGGCGTTTCGCAACCGATCGCGGCGACGGCGAGCGCCATCGCGATGCGGTGATCCCCGTGCGCCTGTACTGCCCCGCCGCGAAGTTTCGCCCCGCCATTTCCTTGTATAACAAGACCGTCCGGCGTCTCCCTGATATCCGCGCCGAGTTTCGCGAGCTCTTCGGACAGCGCTGCCAGCCGGTCGCTCTCTTTGATTCGAAGCCGTCCGGCATTGCGAAACTGTGTTTCCCCGGAGGCATAGCAGGCAAGAGCCGCGAGCGGCGGCACGATGTCCGGAATATCGCGGGCGTCGATAACAACGCCGTGCAGCCTTCCTTCCGCCGGAGGATACGCCCGCACAAGGCCGGCACGCCAGGCGACGTGCGCGCCCATGCTTTCGAGGATATCGGCCACCCGCCGGTCGCCCTGTACGCTCTCCCGTTCGAGGCCCGCCACCGACACATCACAGCCAAGCGCCCCCGCGCAAAGAAAAAACGCAGCCTGCGACCAATCCCCGCCGCAAACATGCTCCTCCCCGGCCCCGGGCGAAAAGTAACGCTGCCCCGCCGGCACCCGCCACCCCGTGACCACCCCATCGGTACCGTCAGTACAGTTCGCCCCTTTGTCATTCCCGCGAAGGCGGGAATCCCCACTACTGTCATTCCCGTTCGCCCCTTTGTCATTCCCGCGAAGGCGGGAATCCCCACTACTGTCATTCCCGCGAAGGCGGGAATCCCGCACGATGATCCCATACGAACGCATCGTTTCTATCGTCAAATCAACATAGCCAGCCGACTCCAACGGCGAAGTCAGGATGATTTCGCTATGAGATTCCCGACTGCGCGGGGATGACAGGGGAGCATCCGCAAGCGGCAGGGCCAGCAGCAGGCCGGATACGAACTGCGAACTCACATCTCCCGGCAGTTCATAGACGCCCGCCGGCAGAGGCCCTCGAACGGTGATGCCCTCCGGCGTCTGCTCGTAGTGTGCGCCATGAGACCGGAACAAATCCGCGAAGATCCCCATCGGCCGGTCGAGCAGACGCCCGCGACCCGTGAATGTCCACTCCCCGCCAGTCATCGCCGCGACGGGGATGAGAAACCGCAGCGTCGATCCGGACTCGCCGCAATCGACCGTACCGCCCTTTTCCCCGTTCGTCACAATCGTTTGAATCCCAACAGCCGTCGCCCGGACATCCTCAGAAAGCCCCAGCTCCGGCACGAAGACAGATGAACCGTCCCCTTTTGTCTCTTTTGTCTTCGCCAGCGCCGCACAAATCAGCACGCGGTGCGCCTCGCTCTTCGAAGGGGGGATCTGCACCACGCCCTGCGGAAACCGGTCAACGAGCTGTTTCATGATTCACCCTGTACGAGAAAATCATAGCTTGAGATAGAGCAAACTCGTACTGCCGTCAATTTGCGCAGAAATAAGGCCTTTTTTTTACGGAAAATGACGGCAGTACGAGAATCTCGGAATGAGCGGGGAGAAAAACTCGTACTGCCGTCAATTTGCGCATATCGCGGCAATCTTCTCATACATTCAAACCTCTCAAACCTGCTTCAAGTTCCGCCAGGGCGACCGGCACGATGACGGCCTCGCCGAGACGTTTGAGCAGCACGAGGTTGACCTTGCCGCCGCTCGCTTTCTTGTCATTCCTGATATAAGGAATGAGTTCTGCGAAGACAAAAGGGGACGGTTCATGCGTCTTCCCAAGGAAGACGCATGAACCGTCCCCTTTTGTCTTCGCCGTCAGCCCGAAGGCTTCCTGCAGCGCATCCAACCTCGCTGCCGTACCCGCTTCGGTGACCCCGGCCGCCTCGCCGTAGCGCGCGGCGATGCGCATGCCGATGGCGACCGCTTCGCCGTGCGTATACGCAGAAAACCCGCCACGGACTTCGAGCGCGTGTCCGAAGGTATGGCCGAAGTTCAGGATCTGCCGCCGGCCTGTATCGAATTCATCCTCCGAGACGACGTCCGCTTTGATACGGATACAGGAAGCTATGACGCCGTCGAGCGCAGGGTCGTCCGCTCCCGTTCCCGGCGCAGATGCAGCAAGTCGTTCCGCAAACCGCTCCAGTTCTTCGAACAGCGGCAGCGACGAGATCGCGCCGTACTTGATGACTTCTGCCATGCCGCTCCGAAACTCTCGCGCAGGCAAACTCGATAGCAAGTCGGGATCGATCACGACAAAAGACGGCTGATGGAAGGCGCCGACGAGGTTTTTGCCGGCCGGGATGTCGATCGCGGTCTTGCCGCCTACCGAAGAATCGACCATCGCCAGCAGAGTCGTGGGGATTTGTATGAAACGCACGCCGCGCATCCACGACGCAGCCGCGAAGCCCGCGAGATCGCCGACTACGCCGCCGCCGAGCGCCAGCACGAGCCCCTTGCGCGAAAGTCCGGAAGCCGCGAACAAATCCATCAGCGCCCCGAATACGGAGAGATTTTTGCTCTCTTCGCCGGGCGCAATGACGACTGGCGTCGCCGTGATGCCGCTTCGCCCGAGCGCCTTCAGAAAATCCTGACCATATAGCTCTGCCACGGTTTCGTCGGTCACTACAATGACACCTGCCTCGAAGCCGCGCACCAAGTCCGCAGATCCGGGTATGCTGTCTGCACTATTATTGAAAAAATGAATTGGATCCCGGATCGAGTCCGGGATGACAGGGGAGTCCGGGATGACAGGGGCGTCCGGGATGACAGGACCGCCCGGGATGACAGGGGCGCCCGGGACGCCTACGGATCCGCGCTTGATGACGATTGCGTACGACCGGTCGCCGAGACCTACGTTGATTTGCGTCATTCGCCGAGGCCTGCGTGGAAGGCTTTTAGGTTGACGGCGAGCAGGCGCTCGGGGACGAGGGAGGCGATGACGTCGCCCCAGTCTACGCCGGGGATCGGCACTAAGTGCAGGACTTTGACGAGGGCGCCGAAAAGGACGACGTTCATCGTGCGGGCGTTTCCGAGTCCGGTGGCGATGTCCGCCGCCGCGACCTGATAGGTGTCGAAGGACTTTTTCATCGCCTCGACTGCGTTATCGGGGTAGGAGGCGCCGCCTACGGCCACGCTCATCGGGGTCAGGCGATAGTCGTTGACCACGCAGATGCCGCAGGGCTTCAGGAACGGCGCGTAGCGCACGGCCTCCATGCGCTCGAAGGCGACCATGACGTCGGCCTGGCCCTTGCCGAACAACGGCGAATCGACCTTTTTGCCGTAACGCACCTGGGTCGACACGCTGCCGCCGCGCTGCGCCATGCCGTGGACCTCGCTCATCTTCACGTCGTGACCCGCGCGGATCAGGCCCTCGGTCAATATGCGGCTGGTCAGGATCGTGCCCTGGCCGCCGACGCCGCACAGCAGTATGTTCTTCGTCATTGGTTTGTCTCCTTCGTGATCGCGCCGAACGGGCAGACCTGCTGGCAGACCGTGCAGCCCGTGCACAGCGTCTGGTCGATGCTTGCCGATTTTTCCTCCATCACGACCGCCGGGCAGCCGACTTTGATGCACATTTTGCAGAGTTTGCACTTGGCCTCGTCGACCGCGCAGGTGGCTTTTTCGAGCTTGAGGCCCTTGATCAGCACGCAGGGGCGCTGTGTCACCAAGGCGGCGGGCGTTCCTTCGGCCACGGTCGCCACGGCCTCTTCCACGGCGGCCTCCATCGCCGCCAGGTCCTGTGGATCGACGGTGATGACCTTCGCAAACCCAACCGCTTTTAGGACTGAAACGATCGAGACCACAGGGGCCTCGCCGCCCATCAGCGTGCGGCCGGTCGCGGGGTTGTCCTGATGGCCCGTCATGGCCGTGATCGAATTGTCGAGCACGCAGGGGATGACCTTCGCGCCGTTGTAGACGATCTCTGCCGCGCCCGTGATGCCGCTGTGCAGGAAGGTCGAGTCGCCCATCACACCGAAGACTACGCGCTCGTCGCCCGTGCGCGCAAACACCTGCGCCATACCCGCCGCGACCGTGAAGCCGCCGCCCATGCAGACGCAGCTCTCGATCGCCGACAGCGGCGGAGCCGAGCCGAGCGTATAGCAACCGATGTCGCCGGACACGACGTACTTGCCTTTTGAGACACCCTTTGAGAGTTCATAGAAAAACCCTCGGTGCGGGCAGCCCGCGCAGAGTACCGGCGGCCTCGCCGCCGCCTCCGCATCGACTTCCTTTGTCTCGGCGGTCTGCCCCAGCAGCGCTTCCGCGAGGATCTGCGGGTTGAGCTCGCCGACGGCCGGCACTTTCTCTTTGCCGATGCAGTCGATGCCCGCCGCCTTCAGCGCGTCTTCCATGAAGGGGTCGAGCTCCTCGATCACGTAGAGTGTCTCAAACGCCTGCGCCTTCGCAAACTCGCGGATGCGCCGGATCGGCAGCGGATAGCTCAGGCCGACGTGGAAATACGACGCCGCTTCGCCGAACACCTCTTTGGCGTACTGCCGGCAAACCGAAGCTGCGATCACACCGATCTTGGCGCCTTCATTGATTTCCTCATAATTCAATTTGCTCGCATTCGAGTACTCGGCGAGATCGGCCATGCGCTGCTCGACCTCGGGATGGTGACGCATCGCATTGGCGGGCGTCGACACGTATTTCACGATGTCGCGCTCGTATTTCTTCACGGGCGCCTCCGTCCGTTCGCCCGGCTCGACAAGACTCTTCGAGTGGCTGATGCGCGTCGTCACGCGGAGCAACGCCGGCGTATTGAACTCCTCGGAGATCCGAAACGCCTCCGCCACGAAATCCCGGCATTCCCCGCTGTCCGCAGGCTCGAGCATCGGGATCTTGGCCGCCCTGGCATAGTGCCGGTTGTCCTGCTCATTCTGGCTGCTATGCATCCCCGGATCGTCGGCCGATAATAAAACAAATCCGCCGCCGACACCGTTGTACGCCGCCGTGAACAGAGGGTCAGCCGCCACGTTCAGACCGACATGCTTCATCGCCGCGAAGGATCTGGCTCCCGCGATCGACGCCCCGTAGGCCGCTTCCACCGCGACCTTCTCGTTCGGCGCCCATTCCGAATAGATGTCCGCGCTGTACTGCGGCAGATTTTCGAGGATCTCCGTAGATGGCGTCCCCGGGTAGGCCGAAGCAAACACCGCACCCGCCTCATAAAGCCCGCGTGCGATCGCCTCGTTGCCAGTCAAAAGTTTTTTCATACTTCAGGTTCCTCTCTAAAATTGATTATTAAGGAACATTATACAATATTACACCCCGCCCAAAAAGCGCAGATTGACAAAACTGTTGAAAAGCCTTTTCAGATAAGGTAGAATGGCATTTGCGTTTGCGCGTGCGGGTGTGCGCACATCGCCGGTCGTGCTGCTGTAGCTCAGTAGGTAGAGCGCTTCCTTGGTAAGGAAGAGGTTCTCGGGTTCGATTCCCGACAGCAGCTCCAAGTTATAGTTGATTTTGCGTCGATAGTTGATTATAATGCAACTATGGTTGCAGGATTTACTAACAATTTCCATTGCAAATCGCCTGTATGGACCCTCTTACGTTTCTTTACAAACAGCTTTATCCTATTGCTATTGAGACCGGATACTTTACTTTTTTCTTTTATTAATTTTGTTTAATTTTCGTATATTGGGGTATTATATTATTATTCCTGAGGCTGAATGTTGGCAATAATAAGGAAATTTGTATGCGGAAAATTCTAAATGGAAAAAGCGGTTCTACACTTATTTGGGCGTTGGTCATCATGGTTGTGCTGGCCCTCATTCTGGCAATCGGCCTTAGCATTGTGCAGGGGAAGTTCACGCGGAGTGTGAATGTCCATGTCGACAATCAGGCCTACTATACTGCGCTGTCCGCCACCGATTCCGTCGCGAACTGGATCCGAAGCGGCACGGCTTCGACGCCGGCGGATACCGACGTGCAGACTTTTCTGAGCAGTCTCGGGACGGCGACAGACAAAAAGATGACCTTTGATCTGCCCGCCGCGAACCTGCCCGAAAACGCCGGAGCCTGCAATATCGTTGTCCAGTATACAGATACCGCGAATAACAAGCTCAAGATCACTTCCAAGGCCACCTATCAGGACAGTACCGAAACCGTATCTCTGACCTTGACGGGCAGTACAGGTGCAAGCCTGGACAGCCAGAGTCCATCGCTGACGGAGGCGGTGTTTCCGGAGAAGCCGGGGTATGATGATTACGCTGCCGAGCTCAACGGACTTTCGAATTCAAGCCTCGTGCGGATCGGCGATAACTACGATTACAATACCTCTTCGAGACTTCCGGAGAATTCAAATAATCCTGATAAGGCTATTCTTGATGCTGCGAGTATTGATGCAAACAGTACTAAAGAGGCCTTGTATCAATCTGCAGACAGAAGCAGTTATATTGATTCTTTGGGAACGGCACTCTTATCCAGCCAGGGATCAGGGGCTAACTACAACGACAGCAGAAGGTTTCTCGTCCCGGCGAACGGAAGGCTGACCATCAATCCTATTAGGGGTTATTCTTATACTGCGGATTCAACAAATTCAACCAATACAATCCCCAATGGCTTCTCAGTCGGTGGCGTACCGGGCTATGGGGTCACGGGGAAGGACGTCAAGATCAGGCTTGGCGGAAACTCCGAAAGCGGGGCCGGTCTTCCTACAAATACGAATTATAATGATATGATTAAAAATAGAGGCCTCTACCCCCACGCATTGGTCACATTTGACTTCCCTGAACAGACGACAACAACAAATGATTCGGATGTTCGCTATTATCCTGAGAATATATATACACCAACTCCCCAAAACTCCTATCACCCGATTGATTGGCATTCGGGGACCGTATACACGCAATACACGCCGGGCGATAATGCGAACGACTTGGAGATACGGAAGGGTCTACCTGACAACATCGCGCTCGGCGCCTTTATTCACAAGTTTAATTCTTATTGTGATTATTGGAGTTGGGGCAGATATACCGGCAATCCTTGGTTTGGACAAACGAGCGGGACTTTCCTGTTGTCGCAACCGCAAATGTCTTCCGGTAGCGGCGGTGCCGGAGGTAAAACCGGTATGCCGTTTATTCCCCAGTATTACAACAATTTTAATTTCTATATGTTGGACTACAACAGCGCATTTGCTCCGCGTGCGGCATACAGCGGTGGAAACGCAACAATCCTGCAAGGTGTCAATATCTTTGATGGGACGATTTACTCCTATCGGGGTGTGACTTTAGGATCAGGGCTGGTAAAAAGCAGCTCGATCAGAAACACCATGAACTATAATGGCGGAGGTGGTGGAGGTGGATATGATTACGGCGGTAACGCAAACGGCAACTATTGGTGCTATACCCTGCGCTGGGATCAGGTGATAAAGGATACGGATATTGTCTTGCTGAGACATCCGGCTAATACCGAGTATGTATACTCTTATATCAGGACGCCGGATTCGGCTGCCAATGCAACTTCAACCGTCGATAATATGACTCAGAACTTCCACCCCACCGAGAAAATCATCGGTGGCACCATCTATGTCGGCGCCGGGCAGACCCTCACGATAGAGCGCGGGGTCACGGTTAAACCTGAAAAGATTATCGTCGACGGCGGCACGCTGATTATCCGAGGATCATCTTCCACCGACACCTTCAATCTGGAGGCCCCTGTCTATGTCAAAGGTGATACAGGCTCGGTCGTTCTCGAAGCAAATACAAAGATAAAAGCTGATATCTATGTTTATGGCGGCGCTTCTCTGCAGATTGCGTCCAGCGTAACCTGGGTTAATAATTATACTCCGGGACCTGCGTCATTTTTAAGTAGTAACGCTCAAAAAAACATCAGCGTGACACCCTTTACAGAAGACGGCGGCATCTTCATCTTTGGTCCAAACAGTAAAGATGTATCCGGCACATTAGTAGGCGCCGGGCACTTGTGGAATATCAAGAGTTCAGGCTACTTAAACAGTATCAACATGACTGCCGACAAGATACACATGCTTGGCGGGGCGTTTATCAACGACATCAACACGCAATGGAAGCCAAATAATGAAAACTATAAAACAGAATTGACAGACGCCACGATGAACAATGTCTTCTGTTCAAATCGTTATCTTGCACCGGGCGCGGCTACGCCTGCCGCCAAATTTGATGACCCGGCCTACAACGACTGTCTCGACTTTGCCGCGACGATTGGCGGCGGGGGATGGACCAAGGGGGAATATTCCGATGAGTGATTTATCCTCCCGGAGACGGAATACGGGCATGACGCTCATTGAGGTCATGGTCACAATGGCGATCATCGTGATCGTGTCACTCATTATGGTTTCCGGATTTTCGGCGATGGCAAACCTCGATATGAAAAATACGGACCGCGTCAATACCGATGCGGGACTCAGCGAAGAGATCGCCGTTACCGGCGTTTCGGAGGATCCGCTGTCGGACAGTACCTATTCGAAAGATCCATCCACAGGACCGGATGAGCTTACGTTGACCAATCCAGCCTTACCAAGTGGCTCTTTGGATATTCCGATTATAGGCAAACGGTACACCGATGAGGCGGGCAGCGGCTTTACCATCTTCGATTTTGACGAGACTGCGTGAGGATGGCGACCCCATGAACAGGAAGAAGGGATTCACGCTGGTCGAGCTGATCGTCGTCATGGTAATTGCCCTGATCATCATCGGCCTGTCCAGCGGATATCTCATTTCTTCGATGAATCTTTTCGGTCGTGTTACCGACAAGGAGCTGGACGCTGAGATTGCGGATGCGGCAATCAGTTTCATCGCCGATGAGCTGCAATTCGCTTCGGCGGTCGAACCCGTTGCAGACCTTATCGATACGGCGACTGCAAACACCATCATTTATATAGCGGAAAAAGATACGGGGCTTCCCACGAGCGGGAACGGCTATCTGTGGTTCAGGCGCGCCGGGGACCCGGGCTCAGCAATCAATATATTCGGAAGCAATTTTTACCACGGAAAAACCATCGGTATTCAGTATGAGGTGAATCTGGTAGACGGCGATAACAAAGCGGTCACCGTGACGGTCGACGTCTACGATGCACGGGGCAACAAATCTCTTTCAAGAAGCAAGTCCGTGCGCCTTCTCAATGCCGCCGAGACTCTGGAACCGCGAACCACCGCAACCGCTGTCAACGTGTCAATCCTAAAGATTGACAGGCCGACTTCCTAAATAGGCCAGACGTCAGTCGATCAATTCATGCGGCGTCAATTTCCCGCGCTTGGCGTCATCGATGGATTGCAGAAGCGCTTTCATATTGGATCTGCTATAGAACGGATCCTCTTTCGTAGTAACCGCAAACGGGATACCACCCTCCCTTACCGCTTGGTGAACAAACATATTGATTGCCGCAGACATGCTGATGCCCAGCTGCGCAAACAATTTTTCAGCCTGCATTTTGATATCATCTTCCATTCGTATATTGATTTGCGTCATCTCAATCTGCTCCTTTTTATATAGTATATATCAATAGTTAGCAATAATCAATATTAGTATATCAATTTGTTGAATATTACTATTTATCGCTATAATGTCCTTTACACTGTGCAATTTCTAATGTTCCCGCCTCAATGCGGTACACGATGCGATTTTTGTCATCGATTTTTCGCGACCACCACCCAGTCAATCCATACTTAAGTGCTTCAGGCTCGCCGATACCTTCATTGCCCCCACGCTCTATGTCTCGAATAAGCGTATTGATTTTCTTTATTGTTTTTTTATCCTCGGACTGCCACGAAATATATTCGTCCCATGCCCGATCCGTCCAAAGTTTTTCCATGTTTTACTCGACTCCAATACCAGTGCATTTTGGGATATTTTAACAGGTAATATATCCCGCGTCAAGCATTTTTTGTATTTCATGAAGGCATTGGTTCATGCGGGTTCTACTATTTTACATGCAGCACTTTATCAAGGTAGGCCGGATTCGTTTCGATTTCGGCAAGGAGTCTTGCTGCGGATGCACCCGGTTTTCGCGTCCCTGCTTCCCAGGCCTCGACCGTTTTCTTGGAAACGCCAAATACGCCGCCGAATAAGGTCTGCGGCAGACGAAGCCTTTCCCGCAATGCCTTGATATTGCCCGGCGTATATCGCGGAATCGGTTCGATTTCGACGATATTTGTCCTTAGTTTTTTTTCGCCCAACGCATGCGCCTCGGCCTCACGTGCGCTCCGTATCAGCAACTCCCCAAATGTCATATTGTTCATTTCGTCACACTCCTTTATTTGCGTTTTTATAGTGTTCCCTTATAGTTGTCGCTATGGCCTTCAACTCGCCGCACTCCGACGGACTTAAATCGGCCTTCTCTGATTTCGGATATGCCATCAGCAAATATATGATTTCACTTGCCGGAAGGTTCAAATAAATGACGCGAACGCCGCCGGATTTTCCGGCGTTTGGCAATCGAAACCGCATCTTCCGAAAACCGCCGGCCCCTTGCATTACACGTCCCTTTTCAGGGTTTTTCAGTAATTCATTTTGCAGTTCGCGCAATTCGTCATCCGCATATCCGATTTGCGCCCAGACGGCGTCGAACACTTCAGTCATAACAAATGCATACTTCATTTTTGCACCTCAATCATACCCTACAATGACGGGCAAGTCAAGCAATAACTCAGTATGCATAATATACCATAATATAAATATATTGTAAATATTTAATTTTTGAAGATATTTTTCCTGTACGGCTTGTTATAGTTTACACCGTCTGTCCGTTGACAAACCCGCTCCGTGACTTGATTCATTTACCAAGCGGTGGCATCACCGTGGTCGACGCCGCATCTCGTTTGTGCGGCTTTTCCCCCACGTAATCCTCATTCCTGTATTCTATCCAAGGCGGAATATTATTGGGATCTATAGCATCGCGATACAGTCTTTCGAGTCTTTCTTTCTTAAATTGCTCCGATGACTCTATTATTTCAATTTTCATGATCTTTCTCCTCCTTATAATACCGATTATTACATTAATAGCTGAATGGTTATTTAATGTCAACATATTCCTTAATAATTTTTCTTGGATCGGGCGACGTAATGTTTGATATGGGGATTTTGTGGGTATATAATGGGATGGATAGTATTTTACTAAAAAGTTAACTATTTTTCTATCAGGTGTGATGCAGGAGGCTGAGATGTACTTGTATCGTTTGCGCATGGCCCGAAGGGGGATGACTCTGGTTGAGGTGATTGTCTCTTTTGCGATCATTGCCATTGTTCTGGTCATGGTATTGGCTGCTCTTACGACTTCGGCAAATGTGAAGATGAAGGGTGACGCCTTCACCCTGGCGGAGGAGAATCTGACCGAATCCATTGCGGCAGGGGCTAATGCGGATGATGTCGGCGCCACCGATTTAAATACCGGTTTGCATACATCCTCCGGGAAAGAAGTCATAATTCCCGGCAAGGCTTATACGTATGACGATGATGAATATGACAAGACGTTTCGAATCGTGGGGCAGTAGGTGGTAAGGTATGATTTCTATAAATCGATTTCTTAAGACAAAACGCGGGTCCACTTTGATCTGGGCGTTGGTCGTTATGCTAATTCTCAGCCTTGTTCTCATGGCCGTCCTTTCCATGTCCTCACAATCTCTGACGCGGGCGGCGGACACGCATGTGAAAGACCAGTCGTATTATACGGCCTTTTCCGTTGCGCGCAGAGTCGCGGAATGGTTGGTGGGGGATGGCAGCAATCCCAACCCGACTACCGCCAATCCCGATACGAGGTTTGATTTGATTAAGGCCATTGATGTCGACAATCCGCCGAAAAATCCTGCGGGTGTGTTTACTTTTCCTTTTGAGGAAGGCAACCTGGGCGACGGTCTGGGCCGTTGTGATATCACATTAAAATATGTAGATTCCCGTAAAAAGATAGATATCACGGTGGATGCGACGTATCAAGACAAAAACACCGTGGTGACGGCTACGATCAAAACGCCGTCGCCGGGGATCGCAGGCATGGTTGCCGATGGCAGCGGGGTCGATGCTCCAAGTCAAGTGAAGGTTGGGCCTTTGACGGAAAAAGAAGCCGGCCTCTACAAGATAGAAGTCTGGGGCGCAGCGGGCGGCAACGGTAGGGAGAAAACACCCGCCGGTTCCGCAGAGAAGCAAGGTGGCAGGGGCGGCTATGCGTCAGGTGAAGTGTATCTGCCTAAAGACACGGTGCTTTGGCTCAACGCCGGCGGGATCGGGCAGAAATCTGTTGGCGGCGCCACGACCCTGACCCCCGGCGGGTTCAATGGCGGCGGATCCATCACTACACCGACGGGCAAAGCAGAAGGTATGGGTGCCAGCGGTGGAGGTGCTTCTGACGTACGGGCGATACCTCTGGGCGATGACCCAGACACAAATCCCGAACTCACAAGACGTATCATCGTCGCCGGTGG
>JAISJT010000138.1 GCA_031261395.1 Eubacteriales Family XIII. Incertae Sedis bacterium | reverse complement strand
AATATGAATCTGCGACAAATCATCTTTGCCGAGTTCTGTTTTGACGGCGGTCTTTTTCAGGCGTTCGTATTCGGTGTTTTTGGCCTTGTTGTGTTTTTTCTTTTCAAAATGGCCCATCTTGCGCCGTGCAGGAACTATTACCTGCTCATGCCGCTCTTCTTCTTCTACACGTACACGATGCTCTTCGCTCTCCTCCTCACGTTCCTGATGTTCGAAACGCTGGAGCTGTTCTTCTTCGTCTACACGTATGCGATGCTCTTCGCTCTCTTCATCGCGAATCTGTCGTTCCAAAAACAGACGCTGACGTTCAAGTTGTTCTTCGCGAATACGTTCTTCGTTCTCTTTTTCTTCACGTTCACGTTGTTGTTCGTTTTCAATTTGAGGCTTCGTAAGCTGGTCGTTGTAACACATAGGGGCAAATCTCCTTATTCAGACTTTACGTTGTAGGCCGTTTCTCCCGAGTATTCCGGACTTGTCACGATAGTGAAGTGGAAGATAGGCTGTTCAACTTCAAGCAAGCGAAGCGGATTGTGTTTCATGCCGCCGGGCACAAAGATCATCGATGTCTTGTCGAGCCTGTGCGCCACTCCGTCAAGCGTGAGTTCGATCACGGCGTGAAGATTGTAGGGGTCTTCGGGGTCGCTGCCAAAGAAACCGATCAGTTCATCGTAGTCATGCACATGCTCTTCAAAGAGCGGATCGCGCGGCTGCGCTTTTTTGTACCAGGCGGTATTCATCTGAAAGGCGCCCGGAACTTCATTGCCGTCTATCCAAAGGATGCGCTTGGCAAAAAGGCTGTAAAGCGCTTTGACATCCGCATCGATAATGCCCGGTTCATGCAATTCCTGAACGATTAGTTTCGACGTATCAAAGGTTTCTGGTGTGTTACTCATATCATCCCTCCGTTTTTCACTACACTACAATGGACGCTCAATCTTGTCAAGATGTTCAAGATGGAAAGACGATCTGAGTATCAGGATTAAATTGTATTTATTCGTTTTGCGTGTTACTATGAAAAACACAAAAAAAGCAGCTGCGCGGAAGGAGATCGTTATGGAAGCAATTACAAATCTAAAAACCCCTCTGAATCTTCAAGGGAAAACGGCCATCATTTCGGGAGGTGAGCGAGGGATCGGCTTTGGGATAGCCACGGCATTTTCGCAGCGCGGCGCGCGGGTGGCTGTCCTGTCTCCGAGCCTCGAAAGCAGCCAAAAGGCGGCGGCCGAATTGAATGCGGACGGCGGCGACGCAATCGCACTCAAGTGTGACATCACCGATGTCGAGTCTGTAAAAACCGCAGTCGCTGCGGCATGGGAGGCCTTTGGCCATGTCGATATATTAGTGAACAATGCGGGGATTTCGGTCAGGAAGCCCTTCCTCGAATACGATGACGATATCAGCGAATTCACAAGCGTCATAAATGTTAATCTCTTCGGCACTCTGCGCATGACGCTGGCAAACGCCAAACGCATGGCCGAATACGGCGGGGGCACGATCATCGACATATCATCCGTGGGCGGCTTCACCTGCAGTTTGGTCGAGGGCGGACCGATGGCGGGCTATCAGGCGAGCAAGGCGGCGCTCAACCATCTGATCAAGATGCAGGCTGTGGAGTTTAGCAAAAGCAATATCCGCGTTGTCGGTGTGGCGCCCGGTCCTACGCATACAGATCTTGATGCGATGCTCAGCGAAGAGATACGAAATTCGATGGCGGATCGGACCTGTACGGGGCGTTGGGGTGAGGCCATAGAGATCGGCGCGGCCTGCGCTTTTCTGGCGTCGGACGAGGCGTCGCAGATCAACGGCGTCGTGATCCCTGTCGACGGAGGCCTTCTTGCCAAAAACTGATGAAAGGATGAATGGAAAATGAAAAATTTTGAAGGAAAGATAGCCTTTATCACGGGAGGCGCCTCGGGCGCGGGACTGGGGCAGGCCAAGCTGTTCAGCAAGGCCGGCATGAAAGTCGTGATCACAGACATCCGCAAAGCCGCGCTTGACAAAGCAGTACCGGAGATCCTTGCCTACAGCGGGCGGGACGAAGCGGACATTCTCGCACTCGAGTTTGACCTGACGGACCGCGAGGCCTATATCAAGGCCGCCGACAAAACCGAGGAAATCTTCGGCGGCCCGCCGCATCTGCTCATCCAGACGGCCGGCGTCAATTCGTTCGGTCCGCCGGAAGCCTCTACCTTTGAGGACTTTGATTGGGTCATGGGTGTAGATCTGTATGCGGTCGTCAACGGTTTCGTGATCTTTGTGCCTCGCATGATCAAGGCCTATGCAAACAAGACAGACTGTCACATCGCGATCACCTCGTCGTGGGCAGGATGGCAGGGCGACCCGATTGCCGCGCCGTATGCGGCCTCAAAAGCTGCCGTCAACAATCTATCGGAGACCTATTATATGGCGCTCAAGCCCTACGGCATCGGCGTCACGACGATCACTCCCATGGCTATCAATACCGAAATTTACGATGCGGAAAAATACCGGCCCGAGAACTTCAGCAACAGCGGCTACTACTGGACGGATGAGCTCGCGGCTGTGATGAAGGAGCAATGCGAGACCGGGATGGATCCCGTGACGCTGGCAGAGCACCTGAAACGCGGGATCGAGGCGGAGCAGTTGTTCGTCGTCCCCTACGACAATTACTACGAAATGATCGGCAAAGTCAACGACCGCCGCATCAATCTTGCGTCGCCCGAAGGGATGGCAAAAGAAGCGGCCGCAGAGAAATACCGCGAGGAAAACAAGGTCGGCGAAATGGACAAAGGCGCCTTCCATGAGAAGGCAAAGCCTCTCGGATTCGGCACTGCGCGTGCAGATCTCGATTGGGTGGACGAACGCAAAAAGCGCGTGTGATTCAGTTTCGGAATACTACCGCGAAAAAATGAATTGCTTGAAAATCCTTGGCTTGCTATTTTGTAATTGTCTGTTGAGTATTATTTTGATGGACCGGAGGAGAGAAAGTACGGAGGATGTTTAGATAATACTATGGCAAAATTCATTGCAAAACGCCTGCTAATGATGATCCCCATCGTGCTGGGACTTTCATTCATCGTATTGCTTTTGCTGGAACTGACTCCGGGCGACCCTGCAAGAATGATGCTCGGTACGCAGGCGACGCCCGAAAGGATCGCGGCGCTTCGCGACACGCTGGGGCTTGACGATCCTATCCTCGTACGCTACATCAATTTCCTTGGACAAATCATTCATGGCGACTTTGGCACTTCGTTCATGACAAAGCGCGCGGTGTTTGGCGAGATGATGATGCGGCTGCCGTATACGCTGATCCTCGTCGGTATCAGTCTTGCGGTTTCCGTAGCCTGCGGTATTCCTCTTGGCGTATATGCAGCGACACATCACAATACGTGGAAAGACAACGGGGCGATGTTTATCTCCCTGTTTTTCGTTTCCATGCCGGTCTTCTGGTTTGCGCTCTTGCTCGTACGGTTTTTCGGGGTGGAATTGCAATGGCTTCCTTTGTCGGGCATTGATTCATGGCAAAGCTGGGTGCTGCCGATCGTGGCGACGTCGCTTGGCTTTGTTGCTACTATTGCCAGGCAAACCCGCTCGAATATGCTCGAAGTCATACGCCAGGATTATATCGTGACCGCGAAGGCGAAAGGCCTCCCGAATCAAAAGGTGATTTACCGCCATGCGCTGAAAAATGCGATGATCCCCGTCATCATGGTAATCGGCAATATGTTTGGACTTTTGATTGGCGGTGCGCTCATCACGGAGGTCATCTTTGGAATACCCGGTCTTGGGCAGTACACCATAGCGGGTCTTACGGGCCGGGACTATCCGGTCATACAGGGAAGCGTATTCATTCTTTCTATTTTGTTTTCATTGGTTATCCTGGTCGTGGATATTGTGTTTGCGATCGTTGACCCGCGAATTCGTTCTCAGGTCGGAGGCAAAAAAAGTAAGAAAAGAAAGGTTGGCAGCCAAATTGAAAAAGTCTCGTAAAAAATCGAAGCTTAAAGATCTCTGGCGTCGGCTCAAAAAGAACAAGCTGGCCGTCG
>JAISJT010000134.1 GCA_031261395.1 Eubacteriales Family XIII. Incertae Sedis bacterium | reverse complement strand
ATATATTTCAGCCCGTCGCCGAAGGCGATCGCGACCCCGTTCGACAGCATGAACTGCTGCCCCATGACGGCCTCGAAACAATGGTGCATCGGCAGGATGGAAACGGTCGAGCCGCCGGGCTTCGCATTGTGCGCCCCGGCCATATCGCTGATGTTCGTGCCCATCCCGCGGTTGGAGAGCATGACGCCTTTGGCGTTGCCCGTCGTTCCGGAGGTAAAGAGCAGGGCGGCTAACGCGTTCTCATCGATTGGCGTCGCCCGAAAGGCGTCAATCTTTTCCTTTGACAGCGTCTTCCCTGCCGCGATGAGACCTTTGGCGGTCAGGACGCCTTCCGGATTGGGTGTATCCGCATAGATGTTCATGCGAATCTTGAACGGCACAAAATCCACATCCGCCAGCATTTCGTCATAGCGTTCGGTATGAAAAATCGCCGAGCATTCCGCGACCTTGAGCAGGTTGATGATTTCCTCCGCGCGCAGTTCCTTGTCGAGCGGCACAACGACGCCGACGCCGAACAGCACCGCAAAATACGCGATTGCCCAGTGGAAGCAGTTGTCGCCAATCACGGCGATCCGCTTGCCCTTCAGCCCCATCTCCACCAGTTGCGCCCCCAGCGCGTATAGCGTGTCTGCCGTCTCGCGATAGGTCACATGTTGATAAGGTTCCGTGCGTGAGTTTTTGTACATATAAGCAGTCAGATCCGGATGCGCATTCACGCTCTCCAAAATGATGTCGCGGACAATAACAGGCTTGTGCCCCACGCCCCGCGCTCCGCCGTTTGCCGACCAATCGTCAGCATCCGCAGGCGCCCCCCTGCGACCGAAGATCCAATCCAACGAAACGCCGAAAAAATCCGCATACCAAGTCAGCACGTCCAACGGCGGCGCCGTGTTCCCATTCTCATACCGTCCTACGCTCGGCTGGTTCGTCCCAATGTACTCCGCCACCTTCGCCTGGGAAAGTTTCGCCCCCTCCCGCAAAGCCCGCAACCGCTCGCCAATGTTGTTCATCCCGCTCTCCTTATGCTGCAAGCGGCATCACTCTCGCACTAGTCATATCTCACATACTTGCAACCATTGTTTCAATGAATATAACGGAATATCGACAGTTAGTCAATACATATTAAGTATATATTTATACAAATAATATATTTAATACATAATACGCATAATATTATAGAGTCGCCGTACACTTGCCCATGATTGCGGCGGCAAAATCGTTTAGGCGCACGCAAGGTCTCACCGTTAAACTGGAATTCGTCGAGCGGTTTGAACTGACAACAGTTTGCCAAGCGATGTGAATTTCGACGAATATTCGCGTTGGGATTTTTGAATGATTCGTCTGGCGCGAATAAACGTGCAAATTCACATTCGTGAGGGCCGGAAATCTCTGTTCCTCGATCAGCTTTGGCAAACCCGGTTTGTCGGGGTGCTTGTAGGACAGGGTGTCAGACCTTTTGTCTTGCGGCAAGAAGGACATTTTTGAGTCAGGAGAATTGATGGAAAAAGCAGATGTTTCCATCACGTATTTGAAGAAGGTGAACTGATAAATGACATGGCTGTTCGGAAATTCCGAACAACCAATGAGTTAGGTACAATAGGGGAGATTCAATTATTCTTGGAGAAAACTGCCCCTTCCGCTGCTTCGAGTAAAATGTTTTCGGATTCTTCGGCGTGGGTTGCAGCATCTCCCGCAGGGATCGTACCGCTTTCTGCGGGTGCGATATCACTCTCCGCAGGCGCGGCATCACTCTCTGCCGGCGTGCCCCAAAATGCGTCGAGGTCATCTAAATACTGCTGCGCTTTTTCCGGATCGGCCAGCATTTTGCTGAGCGGCAGGTCAAAGACGGCGCTTGCTCCGTCATGCTCCGGATTGACCACGATTCCGCCCGTTTGCTCGTTATACAGAAACGTCGTATTGTCGAGGATCATCGTGTCTGCGCTGACCGCAAGGTACACACCGCGTTCCGCAAACATCGCCACGCCGTCGCATTCGATCAAGCGATACTGAATCCCGTCCACAACGGTTTCCTGATACCCACCGTTCATCGTTGCGATATTCAGCCTCCATGGCGCGACGCCTTTCACGAGCGGGGAGACGAAGAAGGACGTTTGCCCATAATCCGCATCCTGCGTGGCGGGCCGGGGCGTCCCGTCCGCATTTTGAATCGCAAGCACCGCATAAGTCCGGTCGTCCTGCACGCTATCACTTGTATAAGGCAGGTCCGAGATGTCCCGACCCGTCACGATCGCCAATAGGGTAAAAGTATAATCGCCGGATGTGACCGACTCGTTGATGTTGACAGCGGTGTCGCTTTCAAACGCCGCGCGCAAAGCCTCATCCGCAACCTCCCCCGACTGCAGGAAATGCCAAGCCGCGAACGCCGCCGTGGGCACCAGCACCAGCGCCAGAACGACAGCGACCAATGCCCGGGGCACGGGCCGCCGTCTGCGCGCGGTTCTCCCTTCCGCATTTGGTGCCATTCCACCATCCGGCGACGACACAAACGCTGTATGAAATGCCCCCGAACGCCTCACACTTCTTGGCCGATCGGTCTTCTCCCCGGCCCGCAGCGTTTCCTCCTCAAGCAGTAGCGTTTTCACTTTTTCCACCAACGCCGTATCGGGGGTTTCCCGGCAACTCAGCGCGCTTCTGAACAAAAATTCATTTTTCATTTCGTACCCAATCCTTTCTCTACGTTTTTCCTTGCCTGAAACAGTCTGCTTTTGACGGTACCGATCGGGATTTTCATGGTCTCTGAAATTTCTGGAATACTCATCCCCGCGGTGTAATACAGGATCATCGGAATCCTGAATTTGTCCGGCAAGGCCGAAACCAATTCCCGGACCAGCCGCACCTCCTCCTGCTCCAAATAGGATTCTTCCAAATTCACATCGCTGGCTTCCGTTTCGTCTAAGGGCGCAGTGGGCGCGATCCGCTTGCGGCGGGCGTATTTCCGTTTCCAGCTTTTCCAGATGTATATAGAAGTAGAAAAGAGAAACCCTTTCGGATCGTCCGCTTCATTCAGCTTCGGCATTCGCTCAAACGCCTGCAAAAATGTTTCCTGAAACAAGTCGTCGGCATCTTCTTTGGAGAACGCAAGCCTCCGGCAAAGCCGGTAAACCGCATCCCCGTATTCATCCACCAATGTTGTGCGTAATATTTTCGCCACCACCTTCCCATATCGTCCCGCCAATTCTATACCAAACCAAAAAAACCCGTACACCAATAAATAGTCGCGTAATCTCAAACGGTTCATTTTGAAAAAATAGTGATTGTCGAATTCCTCGCGTAATTCTCATAATGCGATAGGAGCCCTATTTCAGTAGGCTTACGGTTTGTCCTGCTTATCAAATATGATATGATTATATTATCGGAGGTGTGAAATGCCGTTAATATCGTCATTTTTTGGAATACTGATTTACATCTATCAGGAAAAGGGTGTTGCGCATAGTACACCACACGTTCATGCGGGTTACGGTGAATTCGATCTGTCTATCGATTTCGATGCGAATATCTTGGCCGGAAGTCTACCCAACAAACAACAAAAATATGTTGAGGCTTGGGTTCTGATTCACCAAGATGAGTTAAGGGCCGCATGGAAGGCATACAACGAATATGGTGAGTTAATCAAAATAAAGGGATTGGAATAAAATGATAAGACCGCGTGCGATTGAAGTTGAACCAATGAATGACTATAAGCTTTTTGTGACTTTTGCAAATCAGGAAAAGCGTATTTTTGATGTGAAACCATATCGTACGTTTCCGTCTTTTAAGGATGTTTTTTCGAATTTCAATTCCGTACATATAGCAGGATTATCCGTGGCGTGGGAAAATGGTGTGGATATTTGTCCGGATGAACTTTACTTTGATAGTTTCCCGGCAGGCAATAGTGAGTCATTATGAAGATATACAATACACAGACACGTACAAAGGAAGAGTTCGTCCCACAGGTTGACGGGGAGGTCGGGATTTACGTCTGCGGACCTACCGTGTACAACTACTTTCATATTGGAAACGCCAGGCCCTTCGTTGTTTTCGATACGCTCAGGCGCTATCTCGAATATCGCGGCGCGAAAGTCAATTTCGTGCAGAATTTCACGGACGTGGACGACAAGATCATCAACCGCGCCCGCGAAGAAGGCGTGTCCTCGCGCGAGATTGGCGACAAATACATCGCGGAATATTTCAAGGACGCGGCGGCGCTCGGCGTGCGCAAAGCGACCGTGCACCCGCGTGTGACGGAAAATATGGATGAGATATTGGGCTTCGTCCAAAAGCTGGTCGACAAGGGCTATGCCTACGAACAGGACGGCGACGTGTATTTCGACACGGAGGCGTTCGCGGATTACGGCAAATTGTCCGGGCAGAATGTGGCCGACCTGAAGTCGGGCGCGCGCATTGACGTCGACGAACGCAAAAAGAGCCCGCTGGATTTCGCGCTGTGGAAAAAGGCGAAAGCGGGCGAGGACCTTTTCTGGGAGAGTCCCTGGGGCGCGGGCCGGCCCGGCTGGCACATCGAGTGCAGCGCCATGTCGCGCAAATACCTCGGCGAGACCATCGACCTGCACGCCGGCGGCCAGGACCTCGTCTTCCCGCACCACGAAAATGAGGTCGCGCAGTCCGAGGCGGCCAACGGCAAGACCTTCGCAAACTACTGGATGCACAACGGCTACATCACCATCGACGACAAAAAGATGTCCAAGTCGGAAGGCAATTTCTTCACCGTGCGCGACATCCTGAAAGAGTACGACGGCGAGG
>JAISJT010000037.1 GCA_031261395.1 Eubacteriales Family XIII. Incertae Sedis bacterium | reverse complement strand
CCATCACCGTCATCATCAGCACGATGGCAGCAATCATTCCCTTGCCGCTATATCTCAATTTTTTGTTTCTCATATCGTCTCTCCTTTTCTGCGTACCCTCATAGTACGCTATTACATATCTACATTGCTATACTTTTATCTACATTGCTATACTTTTATCTACAATAATTACATTGCTCCCGGCGCCTATGCGGGGATGACAGTTTTTCTTGATGTCTTCGGATACTGCTTGCGGCGGATCCCGAACAACAGGAAGAGGCTGGCCAGCAGGATGACCGCGAAGCAGGCGAGCAGACCGATCTTTTCCGTGACCGAGCGCGAATCCCAAAAGGCCGTTAGCGGGTTTGGATTGTCCGGGATGTCCGTCATGACGACCTCCCCCGCAGGATCCTCGATTGGGATCGGATTTCCTTCGGGCGGCGCCGGTTCCTGTATGGGTACTGCCCCGGATAGTGCATAGGTGGCTACGACGACATAGGTCAGTGTGCCGTCCTCGGTGACGGTCCTTGTATAAGTAGCTTCGCCTGCATAATATGCAATATACTCCGTCGTCTCCGATCCCCGATACACAGTCGTCGCCGTATACTTGTTCGGTATCCCGTAGCCGTCTTTCCCCGCTACAGCAAACGAGGCTTCGGCGAGTTTCATGCCATACAGGACCTGCGGCAGATCTTCAATATCGTTTGTCGGACGATTTTTCAGGATGACATCGCGCTCGACCTGTGATTTCAGGCTTCCCTTGACCGGCGTGATTTTGATGTCGTCCGCATCGCGAAGCTCCTCTATTTGTTCTTCGGTGAGAAGACCGCTGATCCTGTAGGTGTAGGTCCTCGTTTCCGGGAGACTTCCTTCCTCTATAGGGTCGCTCTTGTGGATCAGCCGGTATTCACTGCCGAATTGCATGATCGTGTCCGGGATGGAGACCTCCTCTCCTGCCGCATAGCGATACTCCATCGTGATTTGCCCGGACTCCTTTGCCGGGGCGAGGCCGGTTTCCCCTGCAAGCGCCGGGGGCGGGGAAATCAATACGGTTGACAATGCCGTGAACAGCGTGACAAACAATGCGGCCGTGCGTCTTTGGAAATTATTATTGTACATAGCCGGAACTCCTTTCTTTGCGATTTCTTCTTACAAGCAAGAGGATGATGATTGCAAGCCCGGCGCCGATCAGCGCCAGAAACCATTCGGCAAACATGAACGGGTCGGCGGTCTTGAAGGACTTGCCAAGTTTGCTGATCAGGCTGTCGGACTCCACGGAGCCGGGCTCGATTTTTTCATCTTCGATTGCGAAGGTGACCAATTCTTTCGTGATGACCGCATCCTGGTCATGATCCTTCAGGGGGTCCCCGTCGGTCGCTTTTGCGATTCGGGCGGATACCGAGCTGACGATATTGACATCGGCCATCGGGCGGACCGCCGAGACCAGATAGCTGGCCGGATACAGTTTGGCGGCTTTGAGCTCTGCCCCTGCGGCGGGATCCGGCGGGTAGAAAGGCGCGTTCTGCGCCGGCGTCCAGTCTACCGTGTCCCCTTTGATGCTGCCGCGATAACGATCCTGCGCGGCGCCGGCACGGAGCAGGGCGAGCCGTTTGGTATCCTTGCCGAGATCGACCTGACCTTTTGACTTCCCTCTGTGTTCCCCGTCCTGTGATTTGTCCGCATAATTCTTGCTTGTGAACCCGACTTCCACATGACCGTATTCAAAGCGCAAAGCCGTCAGGTATTCTCCGCTTGCAAGCGGAAGATCTTTTACGAGGAGACGGTATCGCTTGTCTGTGTCCAGCCCTGTTTTCCACGGTTTGAATCCGGTATTTGGGTATACGAGGGCGCCTTGGTCCGGGGCGTAAACGATGTTGTTCCTTGTCTTATTTGTCTTGTACCACAGATTCCACTTTCCATCCGTGTCGCCCCAAACGACAGGTGTCCAGAGTTCTTCAACGTAGACAAGCTGCTCCCTTGCGTTTTCGAGATTGTCGTCGACGACGAATTCGTCGGCATCCACATTCGAGGTCGAACGAAAATCGACATCGTAGCGATACCGCTCGTCTTTTTCACCGACATTGTTGTAGCCCCGCTGATCCGGCAGGGAGACAAAGGCGGCGCTCGTACGCTTGATGGTGTCTTTGTCCACCTCGACAGCGACGAGGAGATCCTCTTTCTTGTCTATCTTGTCGATAAGGTTCAATGTATAGAATTCAAATTTTTCGGTTCTTCCCCTGAAGCCGATGGTGAAGTCTTCGTCCGGGATTGGCAGATAGCCGTCCGGCGCTTCGGTTTCGCGGAGCGTGTACTCGCCGGGGAGAAGATCCGCGAGCGTCGCTGTGCCGTTTTCATCCGTCGTGATAGTAGCGATGATGTCGTCCTTGCTCCATACTTTTTCGCTCTCGAACGCATCGTAAATATCGTTCTTTGCGGTGACTTCGAATACGGCGCCGGCAAGAGGCTCTTTGGTTTCCTCGCCGGTCTTTTCGATCACGATCCGGCCGAGGCGATAGGCGTCCACCAGCGCGTGGTCAGCATAGATAATAGAGGTCTCTTGATCCTGCGCAGTGAACTCAATCTCTACATCCTCGGCAAAATAGTATTGATTTCGGAGTACGCCGCCGATCATCACTTTGTCGGAATCCCCGGCGGCGTATTCCCGGAGAATGTATTTCCCGAGATAGATGCCGTCCATGGCAGCTTTGCCGTCTGCGTCCGTGATCATGCTGCCGATCAATGCGCCTGCGGCGTGTACGATGTCGCCGCTCCCGTCCTGCGCGTAGATATCCTCCGCCGCATACAGGTGAAACTCCACGTCCTCCATCGGAAATTTGTCATAGGGCGGCTCGCCGGTATCGTCCGGATCTTCCTTTTCCTTCAATAGATCGATATGGCCCTTTTGCTGTTCATTTTCCTGTATGACCTCGACCACGTTTTCCTCTGCCTCGGGGTCGTAGATCATGCCGGTAAAGTCTATGATGACAGCAGCGGATGGATTTGGCTCGCTACCGGCAACAACGTATCCTTCCGGCGCTGTCACTTCTTCGAGCCTGTAAGTTCCATACGCCAGCAGCTGCGGCAAAAGGAGCTTGCCGTCATCGCCCGTTTCAAACGGATGCGCTGATGTACCGTAGACTGCAGGCGCCGGATACGTTACCCGCATTTCCACGTATTTGTTTTCGGTGAGATCAAAGATGCGGTAGGCGGCATTCTTGCCGAGAACGATATTGCCGGTTTCGGCGTCCTTTTTCACGATGCGTACCTGAAATTTGTCGTCGTCGTTGAAGTACCGCCAGGGCTGATGAACGCGGCTATCCTTTGTAACACGGATGATGAAGGGATCAATAGCGCGGTAGCCGGTCGGGACCGTGGTCTCAACGACGATGTAGGATCCGTAGGGATATTCGGGAAATGTTACTTTCCCAAGAGAATCCGAAAATCGCTCCGGCTGCACGGTCCCGTCGATTTTGGCCGCCGTTTCTTTTGAAAAGTCAATGCCGGCAAGCTCTTTCCCCGTCCACCCGCCGGCGGGCTTGGGCAGCTTCCCGTTTGCCACATCGGTCAAAGACGAAATGAGATATACCTTGAAGCCCGCGCCGACGAGTGGCCTGAATTCCTGCCCTACGCCGATTTCGCTGAGTTTGAGAATGTCGAAACCCTGCTTTTTGACCTGCTCTTTGCTCGTAATATTGCGCGTGACAGCGACGGGATCTGCGGCGAGGCATGCGGCGTCGACTTCGTGTTTCACGGGATCCACCAAATATCCATCCGAACCCGTGGCAGTATCCGAACCGGATGAATCGGAGGGGATCTCGATGATGTAATATTTCATCGGAAACAGCGTGCGAAATTCAGCTTTGCCGGCAGCGTCGGTCGTGACGATATATGGCGTGCCGGCGCTTCGCTGTATGCCGTCCTTGTCTATGAGCACGGGATCATTTTTGGTAAACTTCGTGCCGTCCGGATGCGTCTTTGTCTCATTGTAGAATAATTGATATTTGGCTCCGGCCAAGGTGGCGTCGCCCTGAGCGATAGCTCCGCCGGTATCGTTGTCGAGCTTTTGCAGGGGGATCTTCGCGTACACGGGGTCGTTGTCTCTCGTGACCGTGAAGGTCGTCTTCACATGGTTCAGCGTGAAATTCCAATAATTCGGCGACCCTATTTTGTAACTATACGGTGCAGCCGTCTCGACCAGACGGAATCTGCCGCCATTGGTCAGCGTCTCGTACAGCCATTCGCTTTTGTATTTTCTTTCCGCTGCATCCCAGGTCACATCATAGCTTGTATTGACATAGGCTGTGCCGTTCCATTCATGGATCTTGAAAACGGCTCCGGCGAGCGCGCTTCTTTTCACGTCGCCGTCTGCTTTGGTGACTTCTACATCTCCGTAGCCGCCGAGACGAAATGCAAAGGCGCGCTCGCCTACCGTTGAATCCCACTGCGGGATGACCAGCTGATCCTGCCCGGCCGAGACCGAAAAATATCTTGCGGTGATGACGCTGGCATACTGAGTGGAGATCCTTACGTTGATGGATCCGGGATCGGTCTGCTGCTTTGGCAGGAAAAGATAAAACGTGGTGTCGTTTGCCACAGGATTTGTGATGGCCGTCCCGTTTTCCTTTCCTACATAGGCGCCCGTTGCCGGAACATTGTTTGCCGGATCGCCTTTGTAGATGCCAACTGCGGCGGGGTTCGATCCGCCCGAATATGTATACGGACCGTAGCGTCCGTATTCCTTGCCGCTTACGGTCACGACAGTGGGCTTGCAAAAACCGTCTTCCGGAATGCCCGATATCTGCGGGTCGGAAGCTACCGCCGGGATGTCTATGGCGGCGACGAGTGCATCAAGAAGTCCGCCGTCCGTAGCGGAGATGGAACCTTGATGCACCCATACCGCTGACTGCATATAGGCGACAAGCGTAGCATTCACTGATTCGTCCGCACCCAGCGCCAGGCCGTATGAGCGAAGGATTGCCGGCGCCCATGTGGCCAAGTTGGTCATCCACCCGGCCGCTCCGGACTCCACGCCGGCAGTGGGGGAGTCGTCTCCGGGGTTGTTCAGACCCTTTTCGAGGCAGAGCGATACCAAGGGCACCTCTGTATTTGCAGGCACGAAATAGTGGCGCCACGCTGAGCCCGAGCCAAACAGCGCGATGCCGTGGTTGAGTGAGAAAAACCGGTCGAACGTCTTTGAGTCCTGTACCGTGACCTGCTCGTCGCTCTCTGCGTCCGGGCCGGATTGCGGCGGCAAAACTTGCGGCGCGCTTTCGGCATTGCAGATCACCGTCTGCCCGTTTTCGTCTACATAACTATATACGTATCCGCTGTCATGCAGATTGTCAGGGTCGATTTCCATCATCTCTCCGTTTTGGTCTACAAACGCCGGGTTTGGCGATCCGTCCGGCAGCAGCGCCCATGCCGGATAGTCTATTGCGGATTGCGCATCCTCCGCTTGCGCCGGAACTTCTTCCGCATACGCAGGGAAAAATGCCAGAGTGAAAAGAATCACCATGCAGGACGCGAAGATTCTCTTGGGAATAGTTTTTGCCATCGGGGGACCTCCTTGCTGACCGATTCAACGGCCCAAATCATCCAAGTTGTGTTATATTATGGTAGATTATAGCACTGAAATCATATTTGTCAATATGTCCCATAGAATTTTTTTACAAATATTTTTGCGCCGTATGCGGGTTAACCTCCTCGGCTATTTCTTATTACGTTACGCATATGCTTGAATTTGCGCCGAGATAATCACTTTTCGATTGAGTCTCTAAAATGGTGTAAAGATGAATAAAGGTGTCAGCCTCCTTAATGTAGAATGGTTTTGTGAAAAATCATTTGAACAAGAAGGAGGCGAAGATGACACAATACAATATTACAGTAAGTGAGGACATGGTGCGAGAGCTTTTTTTAGGCGGAAGTGATGGAGTAATGAGAGAGTTGCTGGAATTGGTGCTGAACCAATTGCTACAGGCCGATGAAGAGGACGCGCTTTGCCTCCTTCGCCGATGCAGTGTGCGGTTTTTGCAAAGCGGAGCGGGCAATATCAGCCGCCTGTTCCGTGCCCGCCGCGCGGCTCACGTAGAGAAACCGCGAAGCCGAAACAAAGACCACATCAAAAATAAACGAAAACAGTATCACGCGCGGCGCAAGTGCGGGCTCGATCCCGAGCAAAGCCGCCGCCGTCACCGAAGCAAAAGTCCCCGCCGCCAGCGCCAGCCAGGCGCGCTTGAAGACCGCCAGATTCGCAAATTCAAAAACGATACGATATACCGAAGTGACAAACTGCGCGGCCAATTTGACCGCGATAAGTATCAGAAAACCCGTCAGATAGACCTTGAAATACGCCCCTGCCACGCTCCCCGCGCCAGCCGCATCCGCCGCGCCCGCATCAGGCGCAGCTAGCGAAGCATTCAATACAAACGCTAACAAATAGGAAGCGTTGAAGGCTATAAAATCAACAAGGGCGAAAAAGGCTCTTCGCGTATTATTCGACATACAACCATTGTATTTCCAAGCCCATCCGCATGCAATGAATCCCCCAAAATGTCATGCAAATGTAAGGGAACACAGCGGGGTGTTTTGATATCGGATTGATCGGCGAAGTCACCGATGCCGTGGACAAGTCGGTAGTTACAACATCGCAGCCATCTTCGTCCAAATAACTTCTTCACTTCGGATCAGAGTCTATCAGGTGGTCAAGCAGGCCGTTTGGATCATAAACTAATCCTTTAACAATGCAGTAAACCAAAACCATAATTTTTACTTCTTTAGTTACATTGGATTTTTCTAATACCATTGCAAGGTCTTCAATTTTCGTCTTTTTCATTCGTAATTATTTCCTTATACTAACTAATCAATGAACCAAACCAATATCAAGGCAAAGTATAGTAGGCTATAAGTCCAAATATGTACGAACTGTTTTGAGAAACATCTGCAACCTCTTGCCGCGATACACGATCATTGCGCCAGGGTTTATAATACGAGGCTGTTTTGATAAATTCCTCTTTAAATAATGTTCTTTTCACTCGCAATTTGGAACAGGGTTCATTGTGTTTATGTTCAGCATTCGAAATTAAAAGTCCACCGTCATATCTTTGTGCGGAGAACCATATTCCGCATCTTCCTTTTTTACTTATTGTGCAAATATCTTTTGCCGAAGACAAATCTGAGCAAATTTTATCCCATAATATTACCGCGTCTATATCTGGGATTATTGTTGAAATCAAATTTCCTGTTGGTAAACCATCACTCATTATTTTTGACGCCGCTGTCGTAGGTTTTGAACTAGTATGTTTGGTTTGCGGTGTGTGTCCGTTAAACGGCGGGGTGAAGTCTGCAATCAACATTCTCTCGACTGCATCATAGTCATCTGATTGATGAAAATACAAATAAATATTTGCTCCTGTTAAAATTTCTTGCAATATAAGATTATTGATTTTACAATTTGTACTTTGTCCTCCGGCGTAACAGTTTCGCGGAGAAATATTTCCATATCCTGCATTGAAGCGTTTTGCAAAATCAACGGTTTGTCCAATATATAGCAAGTTGTCTCCCGAGAAAATAGCATATACACCGGCAAGATTGCTCCAACTATTTGGTATTACAAATTTGCAAAACGGGCCTTTCCCGTAATATAAGATTTCGGATTCGTTTGCTTTCTCATACAGCATATGCGGACGATATTTTCGGACTTCGCCTGTGTTGGGATTTCTCTCTGGCTGTATTTCTGTTACAAATTGGAATTGATATTGACCAAGTTTCTTTGGTAACGCAGCACCCATTTGTTTTCTCCTCCTAACGTCTACATTTCTCACACAGGAAAAGACAAAACAATCTCCCTTGGATATTATAGTAAAGATATGTACTAAATTCAATAGTAAATATATTTCCTATTGTAGAGTGTAGGCATACGATTCAAGGAGTGCTGCGTATGCCGACCTACATGAAAAATTTACGGGATTTGCGCGAAGATCATGATTTGACCCAAACGCAGATCGCAGAAATATTGGGAACCTCGCAAACCATGTATGCGCGGTACGAACGCAGCGCAAACGAACTCCCGCTTCGCCATTTCATAGTGCTGTGCAAATACTACGGAGTCTCTGCCGACAAAGTATTAGGACTCACGAAAAAAACAGACCATTCTTCGCCGTAGTCGTAGTTGCAAATCCCAAAAATCATTGAAAAAATAGTTGAGAAGCAGGGCCCTATATGGTACTGGGGTTTAGATACACGTTCGCAACGATCGTTGTGATTACGACCATATTGTTGACGTCAACAATATGGTTAAAGTGGACGAAACGAGTGGTTTCAACGTCTCCGACCATTTTGCTGACGTCAGCAAAATGGTCGATACCGGCAAAGAAGAAATAGGAACATATGCGCCTATCCGTAATTTAAAGAACCCTAATTGACGATTTCGTTTTGTATCTCAATCGTATAGAGGTATAATGAATACAGTTTTTACGCCGACATATAGAGGTGACTTCGATGATAAAGATGCAAATTAAAATGGATGAAGACAAGATTCTTCGGGAAAAGAAGTACAGTCCTGAAAAAATATATGCGGCAATCGACCAATTCATGATCGACAAACTGCATCTTGCAAAATTTGAAGACGGGTTTTATCTAGGCAACGGAAACGGCAAAGACTTTTCTTATTTTGGACTGGCGTTTAATACTTTGCGCAAGAAGCCGTGGTTCGTAGACAATGTAAAGACGTGGCTATACTTCAATAGCGATGCGTCGGACGATCCCGATGATTTTGTCGTCGAAGACTTTCGCGCATTTTGTCTTGACCGCATTCATGCTCCTGCATAGAAATGGCTATAGTCAAACGATACAAATCAATCAATTTTGATTTAGACACCAAACGTCTTGAGGCAATATTTGGCGAGAATAAGCGTCGCCGTGCCTATGCGAAGATTCAGCGCTTCATGACGAATCATGGTTTTAGACATCGGCAATGGTCGGGATACATCTCCAAAGAAAAATTGAATTACGCCGAGACGTACATTGTTATTGATGATTTACTTATTACTTGTCCGTGGCTATCTGTTTGCACAAATCGTTTTGATGTCACGGATTACGTGGCAGAGTCGGATGCTCTTGATTATATCGTTGCAAAAACGGTTGATATAGAGCCGGATATTGATATCAAGGAAGAAGATCTTGCGTTTTAGCCGATGAATTCGCGGAGGATGGACTCTTTGGGGATGAGGGCTTCGTCTTTGTCTTCCATGGGGCGGAAGAAACGCAGGAAGTAGAGGAGCCATTTGGCGTAGCCGTACTCGGCGTCGCCGGGGCGGATTTCTTCGAGGAGAGGCTCTGCGTATTTGCGGATCACGGGGAGCTCGTAGAGGATGGTGGAGTTGAAGACCTCGTCGGCCTCGCTGTTGTAGGGGAAGATGTTGATGGATTCTCCCTGGCGCACTTTGGGCCAGCCCTTGATGGTGTCTCGCGGTCCGTTTCCGCGCGTGCGGTTGTCGCGCAGCATGCGCCTGAGCAGGCGAATGTCCGTTGAGGGGACGCGGTTGTGGTCGTCGATGTTCAGCTGCGTGAGCGGGCTGATGTAGATCTTGAATTTTTCCGCATCATCAACGCCCTTGGACATCTTGCGGTTGAGGGCGTGGATGCCTTCGACGACGACGCTCTGTCCTGGCGCCAATTTCTCAATGCGCTCGCCGAAGATTTTTTTGCCCGTGAGGAAATCAAAGCGCGGGATGTCGGTTTCTTTACCTGCAAGCAAGTCGTTGATGGAAGAAGTGAAAAGCCCGACATCCATGGCCGATAGCCCTTCGAAATTGAATTCGCCGTTTTTGTCGCGAGGCGCGTCTTCGCGTTCCGTGAAATAGTCGTCGGTGCCGAGGTAAAGCGGCTCCTGCCCGCGCTGTCCGATAGCCGCGATGAGGCGTTTTGCAAAGGTCGTCTTGCCCGAGGAAGACGGCCCGGCGATGAGGATGACGCGCCTGCCCGAGTCCGCGATCTTTTCGGCAAGGTCCTCGATCTTCGCCGCATGCAGGTCCTCGGCCATGCGGATCATTTCGCCGGCCTGGCCGGACGCGAGGGCGCGGTCGATGTCGCTGATATAGGCGAGGTCAAAGGCGTCGAGGATCTTCTGTTCATTTTGATAAGCCTCGAAGATCTTGTCGTCGCGCGTATACATCGGGATCGTCAGCGGATCGGAAGTGTGCGGGAAGCGCACTAACACGCCGCCGTGATAAAGGTCGAGCGCGAAGGATTGTATATAGCCGGTCGATGACGGCATGATACCATAAAAGTAATTTGTGTAACCGTCGAGATTGCTGACGCCGACAAATGACAACTCAGGCGCACACTGTAATAGTTTAATTTTTTCTTTGTCGCCGATACGTTCGAGATATTTGAGGAGTGCATCTTTCCCAACCGTATTGACGGCTATCGGAATATTTGCGTCGACGATTTCCCACATTCTCTTTTCGATGCGCCGGAGATCTTGTTCAGTAACCAGCCTGTTCACATCGCCATCGGCATCTCCTGCAAATTCGATCGTCGTATAGATGCCGCGGTTGACGGAGTTGTGGATGAGGACATGCGTACCCGCGCCGAGCGTTTCCCGTACGGCTTTGAGATAGATGAGCGACAGGCCGCGCTGGAAAGCGCGGTTGGCGATATTGTCGCGTATATCACATAGTACTACTTCGCAGTCGCGCACGAGCGTGTCGTTCAGTGATACGTCATCACCATCGACGCGTGCCGTGATCACCCGGTAGGGCAGGTGGGAGCGCTGCTCAAGATAGAGGCTTTCGATGCTCGTACCTTCGGGCACGCGCAGTTCTTCGGGCACGCCGCCGATCTCTCTTGTCAGTTTTATCGTTAAATCCATAGCGACAGTATACCACTTCGCAGGTGCAAAATATCACGGGCCAGAATGTAAATATGAGGGAAAAGCGGTTGCCGTTGTCGTTGTGCGGGCCCATGGAATGCGATACAATATGGGTAGTGCCCTATTATTGAAACACGATGTTTGAAAACCGAAATATGGGGTATCTATGAATCATCAATTGAAGTTCAAAATGGAGGTGAATCAAATGAAGGATTTGAAAGGTACGAAGACAGAAGCCAATTTGATGGAGGCATTTTCCGGCGAATCACAGGCACGCAACAAGTACACGTTCTATGCGTCGCAGGCGGCGAAGGACGGGTTCCGGCAGATCTCGAACATTTTCACGGAGACGGCCGGCAATGAGAAGGAGCACGCGGAGCTTTGGTTCAAGTATTTCCACGGCATCGGCACGACGGCGGAGAATTTGGTCGACGCGGCGGCGGGCGAGCATTATGA
>JAISJT010000101.1 GCA_031261395.1 Eubacteriales Family XIII. Incertae Sedis bacterium | reverse complement strand
GCGTCCCAGCCCACGACGGCGGTACTCGGACCGGATATCGTCACCTCATCTACGGGAATCGAAAAGAATGTCGTAGCGGAAGCGGCATTGTCGAACACAACATGGGCGGAAGTGGTCGTCCACCCGTCGAAGGTGTATCCGTTCCTTGTCCCCGCGTTGATATTGAGCGGCGCAGTCGCCGAATAGGAACCCGAAGCCGTTGCGCCTGAGCCGCCGCCTGTTATGACGACGGGATAGGTTATCGCCGGCGTTACGCCGGGGTCCGACGCGCCGATGGCCGGCGCGTAGCCTTTTCCGGCAACCGTGGACGCCGTTGCGGTAACATTGGGACTCGTGATATCGATTGTAGCAGTTCCGCCGGAACCGTTTTCGCCTGCCAAGCCGATACCTGGGCTGTTATTGTTGTAACCTGTACCGGTCGCCGTGGCCTCCACCGTCGCGGTACCGTCTATATTTACGGTAAGGGTGTGCGGCTTGTTTCCGCTGCCTGCCCAATTGTACCCCGTACCGATACCTGCGCCGCCACCGGTTCCGCCTATGGCCGTGACATTTGCATTGCCCTGAATGTTCACAACTATTGTCTGCGAATCGTTTGCACCATTGGTATTGTTGGTATAACCTCCGCCGATACCCGCTCCGTCACCGCTACCGCCGCTGGCATTTACCTGTGCACTATCTTTAATGGTAATCGAAACTGTTCCAGATGATAAATTACCAATACCGATAGCCGCTCCTTCACTTCCTATTGCCGTAACCTGCGCATTATCTTCAATGATAATTGACATACCGGTAGAAGTGCTATTCATGCCCGAACCTATACCGCAACTTCTACCTCCGGTTGTGGCTAATATCTGAACAGTCCCTCCAATGGTAATACTACCTGCTGCTATAGCATTCGAGCCACCGATTGCCGCTGACATATTGCCGCTTGTTGCCGTGAGAACTCCCGTCCCTTTAATATTGATAGAATTTCCGGTAGAAACATCTAATGCAGCGTTTTTCGCGGCGTTATTGTCAGAGGTGGAATGTGATTTGAGAATATTATTATTGCCGGTGACAGTCAAGGTCACGTCCGCGCCGCTCTTTAACGCAAACGGCGGCTGATTGTCCGCCGGCGTCGTGTAGTTCGGCACCTCTATGTGCAAATCTTCGATGGTGATATTTGCCGTTACCCCGTCCACAATGACGTGGCAGGAGGGGTCATCTGCTACCTGCACATCGGATGTGCCGGTGATTTGGATGGTATCCCCTGGGTCAATATTATCTTCGACAACGCCTCCCCCATAAGTAACTTGCAGCCTACCCGCATGGCCGAGGTCAGTCTCCACGATAATATCGCCGCCCGAAATGTTGAAAAGATGGACCGGGGGGCCGCCGGTCGTCGCGCTCGCCGAAAGCGGCGAAGCCCCAAACACGCCAAGCACCAGGACCAGCGTAAGTACAACGGATAAAATTCTCTGATTCATTTCGACCTCCACGATGTTAATCCCCCTTCATTTATTACGCATATGCCATATATACTAAATTAATCCATCCACATTTGAACTTCTTTTTTGTACTTAAATACGCTAAGAGATGTACCTTTGTGTATATTGGTGTACATTCGTGTACATTTTTGTACAAAATCTCTGAGATTGGCAAAACGCTTATCCTTTTATAAAAAATTGCTGTATACTACTATTGTTTTTTCGCCAGTTAATATATAGTAAACATATTAACCGGATTTTTGTACCACCGCCGCATGCAAGACAGCGTGGTGATCGTACACAAAACGATAATTTCGAAAGGGAGTGCGGCATAGATTCACGGCTAAAAGTCCTGCTCATCGAGGACGATACGAGCGCCTGTCAGCGAATCGCTGAATGTATCGAAAAGACAGATGATGTTTCATTGGTCTCTATTACAGATAATTCATTTGACGCAGTCGGACTGGTGGAGGAACATGCGCCCGACGCCATCATTCTTGACCTGGAACTTCATCACGGCGCCGGCTCCGGTCTGATATTTCTTCAAAAATTGGTATATCTGAATTTGCCAAAGCCGCCCTTCATCCTGATCACGACCAACAATGTCAGCCAAATCACATACAACCATGCCCGCAGTCTGGGCGCCGACTATATCCTCTCCAAGCACCAGCAGGATTACAGCGAACAGGCCGTCGTCGATTTGCTGCGGCTGCTCAAGGATAGTATTTTGCAGCACACCTCATTGGAAAACAAAGGCGATATTTATCAGCAAGTGCCTGTGCACAACGGCGTCGCGAGAGAAAAGCGTATCACAGACGAATTGGAGAAGGTAGGAGTCAACCCAAAATCGCTGGGCTATCAATATCTGATTGACGCTATTTCTCTGATCATGGACAACCACGCGACCTGCGTGAGCGACAAACTCGCCCTGAGATACGACAAGTCCAGCCAGTCCATCACGCATGCCATGCAGAATGCCATCCGCAACGCATGGCGGTTCACGGACACGGACGAATTGTACAAGCATTACACGGCAAAATTCAATTTGGAACGTGGCTGCCCAACAATGATGGAATTCATCTACTATTATGCAAGCAAACTGAAAGACCCCGTATAGAGGAAACGCCATGATTGAAAATACGGGGCTGCTCATTATGAAATTCATTCAATATTTCACAATCGTCATTTGCGCGTGTTATATATTTTCAAGATTGCTGCAGACGGAGATACGGCTCCGGCACGTCCTTTTCACCTTGCTTTGCGCTGTATTGCTCGGGGCGGCATCGATTCTGTGGATGCGGCATTCCGTCAGCGTGCTCGTCATTCCGACCATCACGGCCGCGCTGATCTTTTTTCATACCTTGCTAAGCAGGGACGGTTTTCGCTTGTCAGCGACGGCGACGATCATCGCGCTGGCAATCAGTTATACGCTTTGTATCGTGTCCGGATTTGTCGTTTCCTTTGTCTATGTCGTCAACGGGACCGCGGAAACTCCCGTAGGGCCGGATGACAACATTCTAAATATCGTTTTCACCGCAGTCATTGAGATCCTGTTGGTATGGCTCATTTTCAGAATCAAACGGCTTCGAAAGGGAATGCCCTTCTTACGCAAGACGAAATCTGTCAAAAACCTTGCCTTATTTCTTTCCGCATTTATCCTGATCGCGGCGTCGTTCACGATGACCCGGAATGAAACCGAAAGATGGATTTTGCTCATTGCGACCGCGCTCCTGATCGCCGCCGTTGTCTGCGTGCTCATCATCCATCAGTGGTGGAGATATCAAATCACGAAGGAGTATCGCGACAAAGTGGCCGGGATCGAGACCCCGGGTGTGACAGAAACAAATTACAGAAAGGATCTGCTGATTGCCAAACTCGAAAAAGAAAACAAAGAGCTATCGCAGATCATCCACCGGGACAACAAACTGATCCCCGCGATGGAGTATGCTGTGCGGGATTTCATCAAAACGCATGACCCTGCGCCGGATGCAGACAAATTGCTATCGCAGCTCGAAGATATGGCCAAGGACCGAATCGGCATTATCAAAACCTACAATACCGGCAGGAAGATGATCCAGACGACCAATATCGGCGCGATCGATGTGCTGCTTTTTTATATGTACCACAAGGCGCAAGAGTCGGGCGTCGCCTTCGATGTGATGGTCTCGAACGACATCGCCGGCGTCTGCGGCGGCAAAAGAAGCACCGACGGGCTGGGGATCCTCCCGGTATCGGATCTTCGGACGCTGCTCGCCGACTTGACCGACAACGCCATCAACGCCGCGCGTGCGGCAGAAAACAAGCGAATCCTCATAGACTTTCGCAAGGATGAACATTTCCGGATCGACATCTATGACAGCGGCGCCCCTTTCAGCAAGGAAGTCCTGGCCGTCATGGGCAAACAGCAAATCACGACCCGCGCGGACGACGGCGGCAGCGGCATCGGGCTCATGACCGCCATAGAGATCCTGAACAAGACGGGCGGCGCTCTGACGATCGACGAATTCGGGGATAGAAATGGGCTGTATACCAAAAAGGTATCCGTTGAATTTTAAAACGAATCGCGCTCTTGCTTGCTTTTGACTTTGAATGCAGATACCAGATCTTTCAGATGCTCGGATTGCGTATTGAGGTTGCTTGCCGAGGCTGATGACTCCTCGGCCATGGCGGCGTTTGCCTGAATGGTTTCGGCGATACGGTCGAGCTTTTCGGTGATGACATCGACAGCGTGACTTTGCTGTATAGAAACAGAACTCAGCTCCTGCGTGCTGGCGCTGTTTTCGGTCAATATCTTTTCGATCTCGCCGATGCCGGTTTTCGTGATTTTGACGATATGGTTTCCGTTTTCCACGCTCTCGTCGCTGACCCTGATCAATTCGGAAGTTTCCTTGACGGCGTCTGAAGACCTTGCCGCGAGGGTCCGCACTTCATCCGCCACCACGGCAAAGCCTCTGCCGTGTGCGCCGGCCCGGGCCGCTTCCACCGCGGCATTCAGCGCGAGGATATTGGTCTGAAACGCGATGTCCTCTATCACCTTGATGATCCCCATCATGCGCCGCGTGCTCTCGGTGATATTTTGCATGGCGGTATCGAGTCCGTCCATATCTTTTGATATCTGCTTCATCTTTTGCATATTGTCATCGACCCGGAGGGACACGGTGCCGGCCGTCTCCGAATTGCGCGCCGCCTGCAGGCGAAGATCGTTTATTTCTTTTGCGAAAAATGCGACGGAGGCCGTTTGCTCGTTCGCGCCGCTGGCAAGGGTCGTAGAGGTGGAGGAGACTTCCGAAGACGCGATGTAAACCTTGTTTGCGATTTCCTGTATCCCGGAAATCATGCCGGCCATTTTGTCTACGATTTCGTTGATGGACCGGAACATATCGTCCTTTTCGCTGCGCAGGTCGAGATGGATCTCGTAGTCTCCGTCGGCCATCCGCTCAAGGAGTTCCTGCTCATACTTGATGGAATTCAGAACCTGTCTGAAATTGGCGGCGACTTGCCCGACATCATCATCGCCCGCATAGTTCAAATCTACCGAAGTATCCCCCACCGAGAGCGCGGCGCTGGTCTTCGCCATCAGCGTGAGCGGAGTCGTGACATATTTGATATTCTGAAATGAAAAGTAGAGAATGATCGCTGCTCCCACCGCGACAGCAACGATATACACGATGAGCAGCGTCCGGATCATCGCCGCCGCATCGGGCCCGGCCTCGCTTTCAACAAAGTACTTGATCCAATTGTAGCTGAAAATCAGTAATGGAAACAGCATGCAGCAATACACAACATGCAATACAACAAATTTATTAAAAACGGATACTTTTGAATAAATAGTGCGCTCCCTGTCCGCCGTCCAATATCAATCTTCAACCCCATTCTATCAGTTCACCCGGCAAATTGCACGAAGTTTTGAACAATAGTCAGCGGAGTCAGCGCCCCCCTATATTTTTTGAATAACAAGTCAGCCGCGAACTCTTTCGCTTCGCCCGCCTCAAAATTTGCCGCCCCCCTTCACTCAACCAAAATCGTCGTTCAGGCCCGTATACGAATTCTCCACTCGTCCATGACGGTTGCCTCGTACAGCCGTCGCCCGGGAATGACAGAGGGTATGACGCTGATAAATTCGAATGTTTCCGCTTACAAAACGCTATGCCGCCATCGGCGGGGGACGCTCCGCTAATGTATTACTGTAGGCCCTCGCTGACGCTCGCGCCTTTGATTTCCATTTCTAAAAGGCGGTGGCGGCCAGCCGGCCTTGTTGGCTGGCGAGATAGGTGTATGGATTGCCATCTATTTTGCGTACTTTGCTACAAATTTGTGTTAGATTCTATGCATTCCTTGCCCGACAAATTGTAATTTGCACCCCTGTCATCCCCGCGACCGAGCGAAGCGAGGGGTGACCCCGGGCTTGACCCGGGGGAACGAAACGCTGGGGATCCAAGGTGATCATCCGCCATAGATTCCCCAAGATTGCGATGGGGATCTTTGCGCAAAGTGACGACAATTCGAGTTTTTGCACTCTCTGATGACGTTTTTCTCGTACTGCCGTCAATTTGCGTAGAAATAGGGTCTCTTTTTTACGGAAAATGGCGGCTGTACGAGTTGTTGGCGTGGGAGCTCGTTTCTCGTACTGCCGAAAGATCGGAC
>JAISJT010000085.1 GCA_031261395.1 Eubacteriales Family XIII. Incertae Sedis bacterium | reverse complement strand
GCCTTGCGCAGGATGCTCGCGGCGCGCGCGTGGCTGTACTGCACATAGGGGCCGGTCTCGCCGTCAAAAGCCAGCACCTTGTCCCAATTAAAAACATAGTCCTTGATCCGGCTGTCATGGAGTTCGCGGAAAATCACGGCGCCGATGCCGATTTCCTCGGCGGTGCGGCCTATGTCGTCGGTCACGACGCCTTTTTCGGCGATGATGTTTTTGGTTTGGTCTACGGCGCCGCGCAGGACGTCTTCGAGGAAGACGACGTTGCCGGTGCGCGTGGACATGGCGCCGTCCTCGAGGCGCACGAGGCCGAAGGGGACGTGGATGCAGTCCTTGGCCCAGTCATAGCCCATGAGTTCGACGATCTTGATCCACTGTTTGAAGTGGAGGTCTTGCTGCGAGGCGACGACGTAGATGTTTTTCGCGAAGCCGTAATGCTCTTTGCGGTAGATGGCGGCGGCGATGTCGCGCGTGATGTAGAGGGTGGAGCCGTCGCTCTTGGTGATGAGGGCTTTGCCGAGGCCTGCGCCGCCTTCGTGGCGGTCGAGGTCGACGATTTGGGCGCCTTCGGAGGCTTCGAGCAGGCCTTTGGCGGCGAGTTCATCCAAGACGCGCGCCATCTTGTCGGAGTAAAAACTCTCGCCCGCGAAGGAGTCGAAGCGAATGCCCATAAGGTCGTAGACGACGGTGAACTCCTTGAGGCTTTCCTCGCGGAACCACTGCCAGAGTTCGCGCTCCTCTTCCTCGCCGCGTTCGAGGGCGGCGAAGGCGGCTCTTGCTTCTTCTTCGAGGGACGGGTCCTGCTCGGCTTCCTTGTGAAAGGCGACGTAGTATTTCAGCAGGGTGGTGATGGGGCTCGCTTCGACTTCCGCGCGGCTGCCCCAGCGGCGGTAGGCGACGATAAGTTTGCCGAACTGCGTGCCGTAGTCGCCGAGGTGATTGATACGCACGACTTCATAGCCGAGAAAGGCGAGGATGTTGCCGATCGCGCTGCCGATGACCGTGCTGCGGATATGGCCGATATGGAAGGGTTTTGCGATATTCGGCGAGGAGTACTCGACGATGACGCGCTTGTTTTGGCCTTCGCCTGAGCCGCCGTAGCGGGCGCCGAGGCGCAGGACTTCGCGAACCGTCTCGGCAGCCAGCGCCGCGCGGTCGATATGCAAATTGAGATAAGGCCCAACCGCGGCCAAGGCGCCAATGTCATCCCCTGCCATCCCCGCGGCAATCTCTGCTGCAATCAAAGGCGGCGCCTTCTTCAGCGCCTTCGCCAGCCGAAAACAAGGAAACGCCAAGTCCCCCATAGCCGGATCGGCCGGCTGCTCGATCAGACCGAAAATCTCTTCGCCAGACAGCCCGGCATCGCGCACGGGAGCGGCCGCCGCTATATACTCTGCAAATTCTCTTTTAAAATCCCTCACAATACCTCTCTTCTATTTGTTCGACAGGGTGACAATGGTCACACCGTCGCCGCCTTCGTCAAAATCGCCGGCGCGGAATTTCGCGGCGTGTTTGTTCTTCTTTAGCATGCGGCGAATACCCTCTCTCAGGATCCCCTCTCCGCGGCCGTGACAAATCATGACCTCATGCATGCGGGCGAGGATCGCGTCGTCGAGATATTTTTCGACGAGACGTTCCGCTTCATCTAAAGGCATGCCGTGCAAGTCGATAGACGGACTGCAGGCGCCCATTTTTCGTACTACTATTTTAGCATACCTGCTATCGCTGCGTCCTCTGTTCTTTGCGGCGGCGCGGACGCCGGCCCGAGCGCCGGAGATATCGACCCTCGCAAGGTTTTCTGTGGGGATCGTCATGCGCACTGTGCCGATGAGGACACGCACCTTGCCGGAGGCGTCGGGGCCTTCGAGCACTTCGCCCTCCGAGTCCATCCCGCTGATGCGGACGATGTCGCCGGGAGCCAGCAACCCGTCATTCGCCGGCTTGACCGGCGAATCCATGTTCCTCCCCCCGTCATTCGCCGGCCCGAAGCCCGCCGGCTTGACCGGCGGGGGCGAATCCATAGCCGATGACCCGTTCGTTCCGGCTTTCGTCTTGCGCAGCCTCTTCTTCGCCCCGTCCGCGCGCTGCAGCAGATCGCCCGCGTCGGCCGGCCCCTGCGCGGCCTTCGCTCTGTCGCCCGCGACGCCTTCCGCGACGCCTCGCGTCCTGGCCTCGCGAATCAACCCCTTCAATTCCTCCATCGCTTCCTGCGCCTCAATACCAGCATCTTCCGTGATCTCTTTGGCCTTTTCTTTGGCCTTCGCGATGATTTCCTGCGCCTTGCGTTCAGCTTCCGCCGTTTCGTGTTCAAGCCGCAGCGCCGCAGCATCGGACTCAGCCCTGCGCCACTCGGCTTCGGCCCGCGCGCGCGCCGCCTCCGTCCGGTCCTGCTCGATCTCCGCCATCACGTTGTCAAAAGTCACAGCCTCACCGGCCAGCAAGTCGCGTGCGCGCTGCACCACTTCGCTGCCAAGGCCGAGGTGCTCCGCGATCTCAAACGCATTGGACCGACCGGGGTTGCCCATCATCAGCCGGTAGGTCGGCGAGAGCGTCGCAACGTCAAATTCCATCGATGCGTTTTCGACGCCGTCCGTCGCTACAGCGAATTTTTTTAGTTCCGTATAGTGCGTCGTCGCCATGACCAATGAGCCCTGCGCAAGCAAAGTCTCGAGAACGGCGACTGCGAGCGCCGCTCCTTCCGCCGGATCGGTACCTGCGCCGAGTTCGTCGAGCAGCACGACGCTGCCGGGCCCCGCTTCGCGGCAGATCTCCACGATGTTTTTCATATGAGAAGAAAAGGTCGAAAGGCTTTGCTCGATGCTTTGCTCATCGCCGATGTCCGCGAAAACGCGCTCCGCTACCGGAAGCCGCGCCCGCGCCGCCGGCACCTGCAGACCCGAAGCCGCCATGAGGATGAACAGACCCACCGTCTTCAGCGTCACGGTCTTGCCGCCCGTGTTCGGCCCCGTGACGACAAGGATGCGGTTTTTCCCGCCGAACGCGAGCGATGTTGGCACGACCTTGGCCGCATCGATCAGCGGGTTGCGCCCCTGCACGATCTCCAGCACATCCGCCGCACCGCCTGCGCTTCCCGTCAGCTCCGGGGCTGTCGCCTTCATATCGAGCGCAAGGTTTGCTTTTGCAAACGCGAAGTCGAGGCCGACAAGCAAGTCCTGATTGTAGAGGATGTCTTCGCGTACCGCGCCGACATGACCCGACAGCTCGTACAAGATACGTTCGATCTCCGCCTCCTCTTCGAGCGCGAGTTCTCTTAATTTATTATTCAAATTGACGACGGCTTCCGGCTCGATGAAGACGGCCTGTCCGCTATTGCTGCGGTCGTGAACGATCCCGGGAAAGCGTCCCGCCTGCTCCTGCTTGACGGGCACGACGAAGCGACCGTTGCGCATCGTCACGACCTTGTCCATCAGCACGTTGTCGTAGGTGGTACCTGTGATGTACTTCGCCAGGCTCGTGCGGATCTTGGCATGCTGGGCTTCGATCCCGCGCCTGATATGAGCGAGCGTCTGGCTCGCGCTGTCGGCCATCTCCGTATCGCTGAGGATTGACCGGGCGATGCGTTCCTCCAGATCCTGCTGTGGCGCGAGCGCCATCGCCCGCTTGCGGATCAGCGCCGCATCTTCCGGCATATCCGAAGAAAGGAAGGCCCGCACGCGCCTTGCGGACGACAGAGCAACCTGCACCGAAAGCAGGTTTTTCATCGTGAGGCAGCCGCCCTTTGCCGCCTGCGCAAGGACCAGTCCGAGGTCGGGCAGATCCGAAAACGGCGGCGTCCCCTTGCGCAAGCAGACGGAAACCGCTTCCGCTGTCTCCGTCTGCCCTTTTGTTATCTCGTGCGCATCCCGCGCCGGTTCGAGGCTCTGTGCGATTCGGGCAGCAAGCCCCGACACCGTCCGTTCCGCCAGCATCCCGAGCACCTTGTAGTACTCGAGGATACGGTATTCCCGGATCAGAGGTTGTTCCTGAATCTTTCTAAGTCTCCCTTCAACTGGATGTTTTCCATCTGGAGCTCGAAGTAGTTGCCCTCGATCTCTTTGAGTTTGTCCTTCAGTTCGCGGATCAGTTCGCTGTTGTCCTCGCTCTGATCGCTGACTGACCGCAGCTTCGCATTGGCCTGCTCTACATCGGACTGCAATTTGGCAATCACCGCTTCACGATCGCTCGCGTTGCGCAGCAGATTGTCATTTTCAATAGTCTTCGCATTGAGTTTTTCCTGAATCGCATCCTTCTGGTCCTGGACCTCTTTCGCATCTTCCTTGTACTGGAGATGGCTGCGTTTTGCCTCCTCCCAAAGCTGCTGATAGTGCTGGATATCCTTTTCGAGCTGCTCTTTTTCGCGCCCGTACTCCGCCTGCGCGGCTCGCTCCGCAAACAACTCGCCAGTGACGTTGATTGCCGTAAGTATCGAGATACGCGTCATGGAGCCCTGCGCACCGCTCGCGGCCATTTCCTTCATCACTTCGTCCACATGATTGGCGATGCGAATCAAATCATCCTTCGATTTCGGGGATGAAAAAGTATACTCCTGTCCGTAGATCTTTACGGTGACTTTGCTCACGTCCGTCTCGGTCATAATCGTTCCCTCCGAATACCTTTCCCGCGAAGCAAACCATATTGTGTTCGCGTATAGAAACATTATACACGAAACCAACCGTCGCGTTTCGAGAAATTTATGTTTTTCATCTGCCGGTATTGCCAGCTCCCGTCAGTTCAGACATACAAACTGAAATCTACGAATGTGAAATGGAACGTTTGTGCACGCCAAACGGATTGCTGCGTCCGCGAACTTTCGCGTGTTATCGCCCAAATTCACCGATTGGAGGCCTTGAAAACGTGAATACACCCGTTAACACGCGAAAGCAGATAGCGCTCGCTCTCATCTAAAGTGAGTCATAGAAGAATGTCTCCGTTTGCCGGGCGCACTGCCGCCTTCGGCGGGGGACGCTCCGCTAATGTATTACGGTAGGCCCTCGCTGACGCTCGCGCCTTTGATTTCTATTTCCAAAAGGCGGTGGCGTCTGATTGGGTTTGTTGGCTGACGAGATAGGTGTATGGAGTGCCAACTATTATACGTACTTTGCTACAAATTTTGTGTTAGATTCAATGCGTTCCTTGCCCGCCAAACTGAAATTTGCACCCCTGTCATTCCAGGACGACGGCGTAAACCCGCAGTCATTCCGACGGTTGCGCCACGGTAAACCTTTAGCCCTCGGGCTTGACCCGAGGGGTAACCCTGGGAATCCAAGGTGGTCATCCACCATAGATTCCCCAAGACTGCGATGGGGATCTTTGCGCAAAGTGACGACAATTCGAGTTTTTGCACTCTCTTATGACGTTTTTCTCGTA
>JAISJT010000080.1 GCA_031261395.1 Eubacteriales Family XIII. Incertae Sedis bacterium | reverse complement strand
CCGCAGGTGCTCGACCGCATGGTAGAGGAATTTCCGGATCAGTATGCGTTTCGGTATACCGAGCGGGATTACACGAGGACATACGCTCAGTTTCGCGATGACGTCGATGAGTTTGCAAGAGCGCTTTTGGCGCTTGGTGTGAAACAGGGCAGCCACGTGGCGATCTGGGCTACAAATGTGCCGCAGTGGTATCTCACCTTCTGGGCGGCGACCAAGATCGGCGCGGTGCTGGTCACAGTGAACACTTCATACAAGATTCACGAGGCTGAGTATCTGCTCAGACAGTCTGACACGCACACGCTCGTCATGACGGGCGGCTTCAAGGACAGCGACTATGTTTCTATCATGCAGGAGCTTTGTCCCGAGCTAACGAACGCAGGGTACGGCGAACCGCTGCATATCAAGCGGCTCCCCTTCCTTCGCAATATCATCACAGTGGAGACCGAGATGCCCGGCGGACTTGCCTGGGACGATGCGCTGAAATTTGCAGACAAGGTCCCGGCGTCCGAGGTGAGCAGGCTCGCATATTCGCAAAACAAAAACGATATCTGCAATATGCAGTATACCTCGGGCACGACGGGCTTCCCCAAGGGCGTCATGCTCACACATTACAATATCGTGAACAACGGCAAATGCATCGGCGACTGCATGGATTTTTCCACGGCGGACCGACTCATGATCCATGTGCCGATGTTCCACTGCTTTGGCATGGTACTTGCGATGACGGCGGCGATGACGCACGGTGTGACGCTCTCGCCGATGCCGGCCTTTTCTCCTAAACAGTCGCTCGCCTGTATCAATCAGGAAAAAATCACAGCATTTCACGGCGTGCCCACGATGTTCATCGCCATGCTGGAGCACGAGGATTTTGAGTCAACTGATTTTTCGCATATGCGTACGGGCATCATGGCCGGCAGCCCCTGCCCGATCAAGGTGATGGAAGACGTCGTCGAAAAGATGAATATGCACGAGATCACCATCGTGTTCGGCCAGACTGAGAGTTCTCCGGGCTGCACCCAGAGCAGGGCAGACGATTCCGTGGAATGGAGGGTCAATACAGTCGGCAGGCCGCTCCCTGGTGTCGAATGCCGCGTCGTCGATCCTGAAACAAACGAGACGCTCGGAGTAAATCAAATCGGAGAATTCGTGGCGCGCGGCTACAATATTATGAAAGGCTATTACAAGATGCCTGCAGCTACGGCGGCGGTCATCGACAAAGACGGCTGGCTGCACACCGGCGATCTCGCCCTCTGCGACGAAAACGGCAACTACAAGATCACGGGCCGCATCAAGGACATGATCATCCGAGGCGGCGAAAACGTCTACCCGAAGGAGATCGAAGACTTCCTCTACACGCATCCCGCCATCTCGGACGCCCAGGTCATCAGCGTACCGGACAAGCAGTACGGCGAGGAGATCTGCGCCTGGGTCATTCTCAAAGAAGGCCAGACCCTGACCGAAGATGAGGTCAAAGATTTCGTGAAATCCCACATGGCCAAGCAAAAGACGCCGCGCTATGTCCATTTCTGCGAAGAATTCCCGCTAAACGGCGCCGGCAAGATCCTCAAGTACAAAATGCGGGAAGACTCGATCGAGATCTTCGGCCTCGGGGAAGCGAGTAAGATCGAAACGGCGTAGGATACCGATAGAGGGGATTCGCCCCTTGTTATTTCCTTATTGGAACGACCGCCAGTGTTTTTCCCAGCGGCGCCAGCGCTCTTAGCACAGTGTCTATCGTAGGTGAACTTTGCCCGTTTTCCATTCGGGTGATTGTAGATTTTCTGATTCCCGATAATTCTTCAAGCTTTCGCTGCGATATCTTCTGTTCGTTCCGGGCCAGGATGAGTTCGCCCATAATGACGACGCGGGCTTTGATAGCGGCCAATTCCTCTTCCGTAACAAGTCCTTTCGCAAGCATTTCCGCCTTGTGTTCTGTCCATGTGCCCCCGATATGTTTGTTGTTCACGTCCAATTCACATCCTCTCTCAATTCTTCCAATCTGCGTTTTGCCGTATTGGTTTCACGCTGTGGCGTTTTTTTCGTTTTTCCCGTATATCACACTAACCGGCCTGGGAGAAGCCAGCAAGATCGAAACGGCTTAGCCCTTGTCTACTCCTCTTCGTCGTAGATAGTACCTTCGCCTTTTTGCAGCGATATGGTGCCGGTACGCACGATCTCGAGGATCTCGTATTTGGAGAGCAGATCGATGAGCAGATTGACCTTTGGCGTGCGGTCGTCAAACTCGATCATCAGCGTCGTATGGCTGATGTCGACGATCTCACACCCCATGATTTTCACGAGGTCGTAGATCTCGCCGCGTTTCTCGGGATCGATCTTCACCTTGATGAGTACGAGGTCGCGCTGCACCATATGCTCCGGGTCAAGCTGCTGTACTGTGTGCACGACGAAAAGTTTTGAAAGCTGTTTCGTGACCTGGCCCGCGATATAGTCGTCTCCATCGACGACGATCGTGATGCGCGAGATGGTTGGGTCGTCCGTCTCGCCGACTGCGAGCGAGTCGATATTGAACCCGCGCCGGGCAAAGAGCCCCGAGACCCGTGCGAGCACGCCCGCTTTGTTGTCAACCAATGCCGAGATATAGTGTTTCATGACTTGTTTCCTTTGTATTACCTGTCATTCGCCGACTTGATCGGCGAATCAACTACAATTTCACCGTCCACCCGTGGGTATCCGGCAGACGTCCGCTCTGTATACCCGTAATAGTATCATAAAGCTCCTGCGACAACGCGCCTATATCGCCGCCGCCTATCGTGATGCGACGATCCCTCCATAGCATTTCGCCGACCGGTGATATGACAGCGGCAGTGCCTGAGGCAAATACCTCTGAGAGACGGCCTTCGTCTGCGGCCTTGTAGACTTCTTCGATAGTAAAGCGTTCTTCGTGTACGGGTATGCCCCGGTCTTTCAGGATCGTGAGCACGGAATCTCGCGTGATGCCGGGCAGTATCGTACCTGTCAGCGGTGCGGTATAGACTTCACCGTCGATCACAAAGAAGGCGTTCGAGGTGCCGATCTCTTCGACATAGCGCCGCTCTTTTCCATCGAGCCACAGCACTTGGTGATAGCCTTTTTCGTGAGCCTCAACCTGTGATTTGAGACTGATTGCATAGTTGCCGCCTATCTTTGCATTGCCCGTCAGCCCTTCGGCGGAGCGCACATAATTGTCTTCGACGTAGATCTTCGTTGGAGTCAGTCCGCCTTTGTAGTAGGGCCCGACCGGCGACAGGATGATGATGAACTTGAAACTATTTGACGGCCGCACGCCAAGGAATGGCTCGGTCGCTATGATAAATGGCCGGATATAGAGCGATGTCCCCGGGAAATCGGGCACCCAGTCCTTGTCGATTTCGACCAAAGCTTTGACGGCGTCTACATAGAGATCTTCGTCTATCTGCGGGATGCAGATCCGCTCGTTTGTCCGGTTGGTGCGTTTGGCATTCATATCCGGACGAAAAAGTCTGAGCCCGCCTTCTGCGCTTGTATAGGTTTTGAGTCCCTCGAACATTTCCTGTGCATAGTGAAATACCGCTGCCGCCGGATCAAGCGAGATCGGTGCGTACGGCACTATGACCGGGTCATGCCAGCCACGGCCCTCGTCAAAATCCAAAATAAACATATGATCCGTAAACACCTCGCCAAATCCCAGTGTGGCCGGATCGGGCTTTGCCTTCGGACTGGTTGTCTTTGTGATCGTCAGCGTCTTTAGCAACTCGTTCATTTTTTCTCTCCATTCGTGCAAATAATCACATATATTCTATCACGAAACACAGCACTCTACCCGAGTTCCGTTAATGTTTCAAATATTTCAAATCCATTTTTTGCTGTTTCAAATCCTGTTTTTAGGGTATTATCAATATAATAGATAAAGGTGATGAGTATGGCGGTACGGAAAATTCGATTTCGGATCATTGTTTTGTTCATAGTTGGCGCAATCATTATCGTTGGGGTAGGATTGCTCGCTGGTTTGATCACGACCCAAAACAAGGTGGAGGCCACCATGGATCGTGACCTTGATGTTATTGCAAATATGGCAGATCGTCTCATCTCGAGCGAGATGGATTTGCTTCGCGAAAAAGATATCACCCTTGCTCACAGTATTGCCTATACTTACGATACGGATCTGATGGCTCAGGTCATTGAAGAACAACTGGGCAAATTGGAGTACAAGGATTTTATCGGGATCACGATTTTCAATCAGACAGGAGCCATTGCGTCCATAGGTCGGTTTCCGATCTCAACCGAACTCCTGGACGATGAGTATATACAACGGGCTTTTGAAGGGGAAGCGGTTTATTCTACGGTAAGACAATCGCCAGGCAGCGACAAACTTGTCATTCATATCTGCGTCCCCGTCAGGAAAAACGTGGTTTTGGTAGCTACTGTCGACGGGCTGTTTTTTCACAATTTCCTGAAAGATTTCAAAATTTGGGATACAGGCCATGTATTTCTCATGGATGGCGAAGGCTATATGATTTCCAATCCGAGAGAAGAATGGATTCATGACAGGATCAATCCAATCGTTTTGGCTGAGACGGATCACAGCTATGACGGCGTTGCTTCCACGATGAAGAGGATGATTCAAGGTGAGAGCGGCGTGAGCCGATACACGATAGATGGTGTTGAACGGATTTGCGTATATCGCCCGGTTTCGAGTTCTCTCGTTGGATGGTCGCTTGGCGCGGTGGCGCCATTGCCGGAGAGCCCGATGAACGACATTCAGATCGGCTTTCTGATCGTACTCATCATCTGTCTCATTCTGTGTGCCCTGACCGCTTTTATCATATC
>JAISJT010000029.1 GCA_031261395.1 Eubacteriales Family XIII. Incertae Sedis bacterium | reverse complement strand
GGTGCAATCGCCGTCGCGATCTCGGCTTTGATCGGCATTACTATAGGCGCGATCGCCGGATTTTTCGGCGGATGGGCGGAAAACCTCATCATGCGTATTTTGGATATTTACCAGTCGATCCCGATGCTGCTTTTATGTATTACGCTGGCTGCGATCTTGGGGCCAAGTTTGCAAAACGCCATCATTGCGCTCGGTGTCTGCAGCGTACCGGGGTATGCTAGGCTGATGCGAGCCTCGGTGCTCACCGTAAGGGAAAAGGAATACATTGAATCGGCAAGGGCGGTCAATGCCGGCAATACGCGCATCATAATGCAGCATGTCGTACCAAATGCCATGGCGCCATTGATCGTTGAGATCACGATGGGCGTTGGTTCCATGATTCTGGCTGGATCCCTGCTTAGCTTCGTCGGACTGGGCGTACAGCCGCCTACACCCGAATGGGGCACTATGATCGCGGAAGGACGAAACGTGATGCGCGACCACGCAACCTTGGCTCTGTACCCCGGTATTTGTGTCATGCTCAGCGTCTTGTCCTTAAATCTTCTTGGCGACGGACTTAGGGATGCGCTGGATCCGCGCCTCAAAGATTAGGTGGTCCGAATGGAAAACGAGCAAATGACAGCAGAAAAATTGCTGGATATTAAAGATTTGGCGATAGAATACCACACGGATGAAGCCGTGATTTATGCTGTCAATCATGTAAGCCTATCCATCAACAAAGGGGAAACGGTAGGTCTGGTGGGCGAGACGGGCGCGGGAAAAACGTCCATAGCCCGGTGCATCCTCGGTATATTGCCGATACCGCCTGCAAAAGTGATCTCCGGCGAAATTTCATACTACGGCAAAGATCTCTTGAAGTATTCGGAACGGGAAATGCGAAAAATCCGCGGAAACAAGATCGCGATGATTTTTCAGGATCCGATGACCGCGCTAAATCCAATCGAAACGGTCGGTTTTCAAATTGCGGAGACAATCAAGCAGCACAACAAAATCTCGCCGGCCGAGGCATACCAGCGCACCTGCGACATGCTGGAGTTGGTGGGAATATCGGCAGAGCGTTTTAAGGATTTTCCGCATCAGTTTTCCGGCGGCATGAAGCAGCGCGTGGTCATCGCGATGGCGCTTGCCTGCAATCCTGAGCTCTTGCTTGCTGATGAACCTACAACGGCGCTTGATGTGACGATTCAGGCACAGGTGCTTGAGATGATGCTATCGCTCAAGGAAAAATTTCAAACTTCCGTCGTGATGATCACACATGATTTGGGTCTTGTGGCGGGATTTTGCGACAAAGTGGCTGTTGTGTACGCCGGAGAAATCGTGGAGAGCGGTACGGTAGAAGATATTTACGACCGTGCAAATCACCCGTATACGCTGGGTTTGTTCGCTTCGCTGCCAAAGCTGAACGCAACGGAAAAACGGCTGAAGCCGATCAAAGGTCTGATGCCCGACCCGACAAATTTGCCGGATGGCTGCCGCTTTTACGAGCGCTGTCCCGATGCAAAAGACGAATGTTCAAAATCATCTCCCCAGGAAGTCGAAATAGCGCCGGGGCATACCGTCAAGTGTTTTTTCGCGGGAGGTAAATAAATGCCTGCATTGCTGCAAGTAAAGGATCTAAAAAAGTATTTCAAGACGAACCGGGGCATGCTTCATGCCGTTGACGGAATCAACTTTTCGCTGGAAGCAGGTAAAACTTTAGGCGTAGTAGGCGAATCCGGCTGCGGCAAATCCACGCTGGGCCGTACCATACTGCATTTGCTGGATCCCACAGACGGACAAATATTTTTTGAAGGCAACGATATCACGAACCCCGGAAAAAAAGAATTACACAAACTTCGCGAAGAGATGCAGATCATTTTTCAGGATCCGTATTCCTCTCTGGATCCGCGCAAATCGGTCAGCGAAGCCATCATGGAACCGCTGAAAATACAAGGTGTTTTGTCAAAAGAAGAAATGCGCGCCGAGGTCATGGATCTGATGGAGACAGTTGGCTTGGCTGCTCGTTATGAAAATACTTTCCCTCACGAACTTGACGGCGGACGGCGGCAGCGCATCGGAATCGCGCGCGCGCTTTCCCTGAAACCGAAATTCATCGTATGCGATGAGCCGGTATCGGCGTTAGATGTTTCGATACAGGCGCAGGTCATCAATCTGATGCTGGATCTGCAGGAAAAACGCGGGCTTGCCTATATGTTTGTCACTCATGACTTGTCGGTAGTCAAATACATATCGGATGACATCATGGTGATGTATCTGGGGCAAATGGTCGAAATGGCTCCGGCGGATGAACTTTTCCGCGATACGAGACATCCCTATACGCAGGCGCTGCTTTCGGCGATACCGATTCCCGATATTCACAACCAAACCAAGCGCATACTTTTGCACGGAGAACTCACGTCTCCGATCAACCCCGACCCCGGTTGCCGTTTCGTCGCAAGATGCCGGTATGCCGCCGAGGGATGTCCACAAATGCAAACACTCGAGGAATGTTCACCCAGACATTTCGTCGCGTGCTGCAGATATAAAGAGCTCGAAGAAATCGATATCACAGAATGAACAAATGAAGGAGACAGTAATGAAAAAACACACTTTCAAACTAGTAGCAGTACTTCTCGTCTGCATGCTGGCTGTATCTATTACAGCCTGCGGCGGCGGAAAAACTGCTGACTCACCCGCTGACACACCTTCCGACGCCCCTGCAAGCAGCGACTCGGGCGATTCCTCGGCAACTCCGGCAGCAGGAGGAGACGAACTCAACGTTGGCGTCTTCCTCGACACCGGTACACTCGATCCGCTCTTCATGACCGGCAAAGGCGGCTATTTGAGCGTGCAGCGCACCTATTCGGAACCCCTTTGGGATTACGATCTTGACACGGGTGAGAGATTCTGGGTACTCGCCACAGCGTTTGATCCGGTTGACGACAGTGGTATCCACTACACAATGAAGGTTCGCGAAGGCGTCACTTTCTCAAACGGCAATCCCCTGACCGCTGAAGATATTCTCTTCACGATCAAACTCAACGCTGAGGATGCAAGAGCATTCCTGAACGTCAAGGTATTTGACGTTGAAAAGACGACTGTAGTCGACGACTATACGCTCGACGTATGGTACACAAGGTTTGATCCTTCACAGGAGCCGGGCATCGTCCAGATGCAGATCGTTGACGCCGAGAGCTATAACATGGATACCTATTCCGAAGATCCTGTCGGAACCGGCGCCTACAAGGTCACGGACTATGTCGTGAACAGCCATGTGACCGTTGAAGCCCGCGACGATTATTGGGGCGACAAACCCGCCTTCAAAAAGATCAACTTCAAGTGCCTCGGCGAGATCTCACAGCGCGTGAACGCACTGGAAACCGGCGATGTTGACTGGACGCTGATCACCACTTCGGACATCGATTATGTCGAAGGTCTGGGCACGGCAACAACAGAGATTTCAAACGTTGGTTCCTCGCTCTGCGCGGTGTACAACATGAAATCTATCCCTGATGTGAAGGCCCGCGAAGCGATCTCTTATTGCATCAACCGTCAGGCCATCAGCGATGTTGCTTACAGCGGCGTTGCGGCTCTGCCTCGTTTTGGCGCTTCGGAGTCCTTCATCGAAATGCAGGATCGCTACTACGACATGAATGATGTCTATGTGGACAGCCACAATGTTGAAAAGGCGAAACAGCTGGCTGAAGAAGCCGGTATCGTCGGTGAGACGTATACGATCGTTACGAACGGCGACGTGAACTTCATCACGGCTGCTGAAGTCATCCAGAATGGTCTTGAAGAAATCGGCGTGAATGCGCAGATCGTCAATCATGACCAGGCTTCCTACTTTGACTTCCTGATGGGCGCTGACGATGATGCATATGATATCGCGATCAACAATCCGGTTTCGCCTGCATCCTTGCCTGCCGACATCTTCGGCAACTATCCTGTCTTCATCCCGCAGTCTTGGTCGGGTCCTGAGCGTGAGGAATATGTCGCGCTTGGCGAGAAAACAAACGGAGAAGCTGATTTGGCAAAACGTCAGGATCTGGTCTACGAGCTTCTGCAATTGCACACGACCAAATACCTGCTCTGGTACGGACTGGTTGAAGATCCGCTCGTGTACGGATACAACAAAGATCTCAAGGGGATCCATCACACCGTATCCGGACTTACGCTGTATCAGGAACTTCACTTCTAATTTGACAGGAACCAAGAATATCACGGTTTAAATACCGTGAGATGATACTCCTCAAACTGTGACCGAAAGGGGCAGGGCGAGGAGTATTATTATAATGAAATCAGTCCTTCGGTGAGATATTTTTCGGTCGCGCCCTGTCTCTTCGTGGTTGGCGTGGCCAATACGATCTCGCTTTTGATATCGTTTTCAAGCGGCACGATGCGAATGCCTTTCATGTTGTCGAAAAAATTTGTGTCGGATTTGAAATACAAACAGATGCCTTCGTTTGCCTGGATATAATTCATCGTGATCGTTTCGCTTTTCATCGTATGTGCGATACGCGGTTCAAAGCCGGCTTCGTGGCATGCGTTTTTAAAAATCTTGTGGGGCGCCGAGGCTTCGTCCATATAGATAAAAGCTTCGCCGGCAAGATCTTTCAGCCGGATTCGCTTTTTCTTCGCCAAATGATTGGATTCGGAGATGATCACGGCCGCTGTGTCAACATAGAGCAAATGCGTACGAAATCCTTTGAGAGGCAGGATTTCTTTTCGAATAATCAAATATTCGCATTCATCGCGTGAGGCGAGATTGATCAGCTCCAATTCATAGCGTTCGATGATTTCTATGCTGCGCTTTGGGCAGGCCGCCATGATTTCCTCCAATCGCCTGAGCCAGAAATACTGACATCCCATCGGGGCAATACCTATGGTCGTCGTCTTCACGGCGAATTCTTTGAATTCGTCAGCCTTCTGTACCAAGCGGTCGTATTCGAGGAGAATGTTTCTTGCGTGCGAAGAGAGGATCTTTCCCGTTTCTGTCAGCAGAGTATTCCTGCCTCGGCGGTCGAAAAGCTCGACATTCAATTCCTTTTCGAGGCTCATGATGTGTTTGGAAAGCGACGACTGAGAGATATTGAGCTCATATGCCGCCAATGAAAATGACATGCATTCCGACAGCACTACAAAGCAACGTAATTTCAGTATATCCATAATTCCACTCGTCCTGTTCTCCGCCTCTATTTTGAATATCATATCATATTCACTTGCGGAATACTACCGTAAAAAAATGAATTGATTGTCAACCTTAGTCTTGCTACTTTACAAGTATCTGTTGTGCAATTGTAGTAGATAACAATAAAAGGTATAAAGGAGAGAAAGCATGAAAAGTAAAAAAGTAGTAGCTGTCATTTTGGTATTAGCTATGATGGCGGCATTGGTTCTGTCATCGTGCGGCGGCGGCGACAAGCCGGCGGCAAGCTCGGATTCTCCGGCCAATACGCCGGCGGCGGACTCTGATACCTCGGGCGCTTCGGGCGGCGGTTCCGCAGAAGCCGGTCAAATCGTAGAAGCCGCGCTGGCTTACTCCGATCAGATCCTCTCGGAGATCAGCGACGATGCCGTGAGTTCCAAAGACAGCCTCACGTTTGCGGCGATTTCCGATCCCGGAAAGATCACGCTCGACAACCTGCTCGAGTTCACCCAGTATCCGATCGCTACGGCCGCTGTTGAGTATTTCATTCGCTACAATTTCAAAGAGGCGAAATACTACTCACCGGTATGCGATTCCTATGATACGGATGCGGACAACAAAGGCGTCACCTTCCATATCACTCCGGGAATCACGATGAATGACGGGAACATCTTCGGCTCGGCCGACCTCATCGCTTCCATTGAGGCTTTCCGCATTCACAACGGTCTTGGCTGGCAGCTCGACTTTGTCGATCTTGACAAGGCGGATATCATCGACGACAACACGATTTACCTCCCCTTCACGTTCAGCAACGGCGTTTGGGAATCCGGTTTCCAGATGCTCACACTGCTCAGCGGTGAAGCCTACAATGCAGTGAACGGCGATGAGAGTTTCTTCCAGGCGCCGATCGGACCTCAGGCCTATGACGTGTCTGAATGGGTCGCAGGCGATCACATCACGTTCACACGCAATGATGACTACTACAGAGGCACTCCGCCCATCAAGACGCTGACCATGAAAGTCATCAGCGACCGGACCGCCGCGTATATGGCGCTCCAAAACGGAGACATTGACCTGCTGTGGAATATCAGCGCCGACCAGGTCGTATCGACCTACAACAGCGACAATTTGGAGCAGGTGATCATGGGCGAAAACATGATGATCTTCCTCGGCATGAATTCCGGCGGCAATGAAGCCCTCAAGGATTTCCGCGTTCGCGAGGCGATTTCTCTCGCCGTGAACCGTCAGGATATCATCGACGGCGCTTATGACGGACTTGCGTTCCCGTCCACCAGCATCCTGACCAAAGAAGCGGTAGGGTACGATCCTGCTTGGGACACTACTTCCACGATCCCCGCACAGGATGTTGAAAAAGCAAAATCGCTGCTGGCCGACGCCGGCTATGGCGACGGTCTGACGCTTCGCCTCATCGCGGAGTCTACGATCAACTTCCAGCTCGTGACAGAGCAGCTTGCGGCTCAGCTCGAGCAGGTAGGTATCACGCTCGATCCTCAGCTTGCCGACTATGCTACAACGAATTCCATCATGTTCAGCAGCGATGTATCCGGATACGATTTGTTCCTCTTCGTCTGCCAGACTTCCGATGACGGAATCTCGACGATCGACAATCCGATGCTCTACGGTGCGACCCATCCCGAGCTTGCCGGAGACAATGCCGGCGAAGGTTGGTTTGCTATCTTCGATGCCATTCGCGCTGCGAAGAATATCGATGAACGCGTCACGCTGTACCGCGATTTGAATACCTACTTCTTTGAGAAGGGTGAATTTTGGGTACCGCTGGCTGTGAGCCAGACCTATGTCGCCTTTGACAAAGATTTGACGGGACTTCGCCGCAACGGCTTCATGATCTATTTTGAGGATGCCTACTACAGGTAAACAATTTATAGATTTCGGCTCTTGAAATTATGATTTAGCTGCTTCCGCAAATTGCTTGCGGAAGCAGCCTGAGAGGATTGTCTGCCCGCCCATGGAGGGGTTTTGATGGTTAAATATATCATAAAACGGGTGATTTATATGATCCCGGTATTACTCGGCGTAGCCTTTTTGATTTCATTCATTCTCTATCTGACGCCGGGCGATCCTGCGGACGTGATCCTCTCTTCCCAAGCTACGGAAGCCATGCGCGATGCGTGGCGGCAGGAGCGCGGTCTCAACGATCCTTTTTGGGTACAGTATTATCATTTTATCAGCGGGATCGTACTGCATTGGGACTGGGGGACATCCTATGTGAACGGACTGTCCGTGACCGACGACGTGATGCTGCGTTTCCCGAACACCTTTTTGCTCGCGTGCCTGACTACGGTCATCGCAATTGTCATAGGAATCCTTCTTGGCGTATTTACCGCAAAACATCAGAACAAATGGCAGGATACCACTTTTTCCATCGTTGGGATGGTCGGTATCTCGATGCCGCAGTTTTGGCTCGGTATGCTGCTGCTGATTTGGTTTGGTCTCAATTTGGGCTGGTTTCCCATCGCGGGATTTGACGGTCCCAAGTACTGGGTCTTGCCCTGCGTTGCACTCGGCGTGCAAAATGCGGCGATCCTGATGCGCTTCACGAGGACGAGCGTCCTCGACTGTATGCGTCAGGACTATGTCCGCACCGCGAGGGCGAAGGGCCAGGTCGAAAGTGTGATCACCTGGCACCATATCGTGAGAAACGCACTGATCCCGATTATCACGACCGTGGGCTCCTTGTTTGGAGGGGCGCTCGGTATGGCTATGATCCTCGAGCAGGTATTCTCGATCAACGGACTTGGCCGCCTAATGGTCGAAGCTATAGCCATGAGAAACTATCCTGTCATTCAGGCTTCGGTCATGCTGCTTGCAGTAAGTTACAGCATCATCTTCCTTGTTCTCGACTTGCTGTATGCCGCTGTCGATCCGCGTATCAAGGCGGATTTCAAAAACCAGGATTTCTTTGGATCCAGAGGACGAAAATTAAGGCGTTTATCCAGAGAGGAGGGCGCCCATGCTTAATTTGACAACAACTGCCCCTGAGGCGGCAGAGACGGAAGTGACGGAAGACATCATCGTTGTGAAACAGCGGGGCATGTTCCGCCAGATATTGGACAGGCTGGTCAGAAACAGGTCTGCTATGATCGGTTTTGTTTTGCTTCTGATCATCGTCGTACTGTGCTTGCTGGCCGGCGTGATCGCTCCGGATGGCTACAACGCGCAGGATCTTTCCGCAAAATTTGAGCCTCCGTCGCTGAAGCATCTTTGCGGCACGGACAATCTGGGACGTGATATTTTCACGCGTATTCTGTACGGGGGCAGGATCTCACTGTTTATCGGTGTGGTTTCCACGCTTTTCTCGGCGGGCGTCGGTATCGTCATCGGACTGTTTGCGGGTTTCTACGGAGGCAGAGCCGACAATGTGGCGATGCGCGTTTTGGATATCGTCATGTCGATACCTGCCATACTTTTGGCGATCACGATCGCTGCGGCGCTTGGTACGGGAGTAAACAGCGCGATCATCGCCATCGGCATTGCGTCGATCCCCATTTTCGCAAGGCTCACGCGCGCGCCCATCATTCAGCTGAAAAATGAGGAGTATATCGAAGCTGCACGGGCAATCAGCGCAAGCAAACTTCGCATCATGTTCCGGCATCTGCTGCCGAATATACTCTCGCCGCTGATCGTACAGATCACCATCAATGTTGCGCTGTCTATCATGCTTGCGGCAGGTCTGAGTTTCCTCGGCCTGGGCGTACAGCCGCCAAATCCCGAATGGGGCGCCATCATCGTCTCGGCGAAAGTATATATCATTGACCATTCGTATATGGTCACCATGCCGGGTATCGTAATGGCTTTGACCGTCATCGCATTGAATCTTTTCGGGGACGGACTCAGAGACTGTCTTGACCCGAGACTGAAAATATAGCAGAGGCGAGCACAACTATGAGTGAAAACATTCTGTCGGTCAAAAACCTGACCGTAAAATACAAATCAAGGGAAATCGGCACCTGTAATGCAGTCAATGATGTTTCCTTTGATGTGGCAAAAGGGGAGACCGTTGGGCTGGTCGGAGAGACCGGCGCCGGAAAGACGACGATCGCGCTGAGTATCATGCGCCTTTTGCAATCACCGCCGGCAAGCATCGAGTCCGGCGAGATACTGCTGGACGGCGAAGACATTCTCAAGATGCCGGACGCACATATGCGCAAGATTCGCGGCGACAAGATATCGATGATCTTTCAGGATCCTATGTCGGCGCTCAATCCGATCGACAAGGTCGGCGATCAGATCAGCGAGATGGTCAAACTGCATTTGAATCTGAACAATGCAGAGTCTGCCGGGAAGGCTGCCGAGATGCTGGAAATGGTCGGCATCCCCGCCGCAAGGTTTGGTGATTATCCGCATCAGTTTTCCGGCGGGATGAAACAGCGCGTCGTGATCGCTATCGCTTTGGCCTGCAGACCGGAACTGCTGCTTGCGGATGAACCGACGACAGCGCTGGACGTGACAATTCAGGCGCAGGTGCTGAATATGATGAAGAACCTCAAGACAGAGCTCGGGACTTCTATGGTTTTGATTACGCATGATCTTGGCGTCGTGGCGGAGACCTGCGACCGCGTCGCGGTGGTATATGCCGGTGAAATCGTAGAGATCGGGACGGCGGACGTCGTCTTTGAAAAGAGAAGCCATCCGTATACGACGGGCCTGTTCAATTCACTGCCGGATATCACGGGCGGACGCAAACGGCTCCAGCCGATCCTTGGCCTTATGCCTGATCCTACGGCGCTTCCCAAGGGGTGCAAGTTCTCTCCGAGATGCCGGCTTTGCGATGAATCCTGCACAAGGGAGCCGATTGCGCTTCGTCTGGAATCAGGGACACACTTTGTTCGTTGCCTCAAAATGAAGGGGATATGATATGTCAACACCTTTGCTTCAGGTAGAAAATCTAAAAAAATATTTCGAGGTGCCGGCGGGGTATCTTCATGCGGTAGACGACGTGAGTTTTTCTATCGAATGCGGCGAGACGCTGGGCGTTGTGGGTGAGTCCGGCTGCGGAAAATCTACACTGGGCCGCGTGGTGCTGCACCTTTTGGACAATACCGACGGGAAGATCATCTTTGACGGTGAGGACATCACAAAGGTGAGCGCCGCAAAGCAAAAAGAGCTCAGCGGCAGGATGCAGATCATCTTTCAGGATCCTTTTTCTTCGCTTGATCCGAGAATGACTGTCTATCAGACGATCTCCGAGGCCATGCAAATCGCGGGAAAGCTTTCGCGCAACGAGATCAAAAATCGAGTTTTTGAGCTGATGGATATCGTCGGTCTGGCAAGACGCTTCGTCAACACCTATCCGCACGAGCTTGACGGCGGACGCAGGCAGCGCATCGGTATTGCGCGGGCGCTGTCAATCCGGCCGGACTTCATCGTCTGCGACGAGCCGGTTTCCGCGCTTGACGTATCGATCCAGGCGCAGATCCTGAATCTTCTGATCGACATTCAGGCAGAGACGGGTATAGCGTATATCTTCATCACGCACGATCTGTCCGTGGTCAAACATATCTCCAACCATATCATCGTGATGTATCTGGGGCAGGTCCTTGAGAAGGTCGCCTCCGAGGAATTGTTCATCAATCCGATCCATCCGTATACGAAGGCGCTGCTTGGCGCGGTGCCGGTCCCCATTGTCAATTACAACAAGGAGCGTATCCTGCTGAAGGGTGAGATATCTTCGCCGGTCAATCCCAAGCCGGGCTGCCGTTTTGCCCCGCGCTGCGACTTTGCCAAAGATCAATGCTTTGCGGAAGAGCCCGAATTCCGCGAGATTCTGCCCGATCACCTTGTGAAGTGCCATTTCGCCGAACAGTTTGTCACATAAAGGAGTCATAATGTCTATTACGGAAAACCAAGGTTCTCAGCCGATTTATCAGATGAAAATTGAAAAGAGGAACCAGCTCGTACCTATGAGGGACGGCGCCAAACTGGCTGTAGATATTTACCGGCCGGATCATGAGGGAAAATTCCCCGCGCTGCTGTCGCTTGCCGAGCACAACAAGTTCCTGCAGGGTCCCGAGGTGTGGGAAGCCTGCCGTGAACAACCGGCATGGGCCCCGCTATGGACCGGTCCGAGCGAGGCCGGAGATACAAAATTCTGGACGTCGCGCGGCTATGTTCATGTAATAGGCAACCTCAGAGGCTTTGGCAATTCCGATCCGGGCGATCCTACCGCCGAGGGGCAGTACGACAGCTACGATTTGGTCGAGTGGATCGCGGCGCAGCCGTGGTGCGACGGCAATGTCGGAATGCTCGGTATATCGGGATTTGCCGTGAGACAGTCGGAGACCGCCTACTCACAGCCGCCTCATCTGAAAGCGATCTTCAACTACGATCACGGAGAAATATCCTTCCGCGACGTCTATCCGGGCGGCGTCCTGCACACGTTCTGGGTTCATTTGCTGAAATACTGCGTCGATCACTACCGTGAGTATGACTGGGATCCGGCGGACGAAGCCCTGTTTGAAGAAGCAATGAACAATCCGGACTTTCGGATGTATCCGCATATCCTCAATATCATCGAGAGGAAAGGGCAGATCATCCCGCGCATGTTCAAGGATCTGATTTATCCTTATGAGCCCGAAGATCAGACTGAGATCGACAAGAAGGTCCAGGGGATCACGATCCCGTTCTATACGGGAAGCGGCGCCTACGGGTATACCTACAAGACACATCTTTTTGGCTCACACCGGCGGTTTCAGCACTGCAAGTCAGCGCCGTTCAAGAAATTCCTGTTCAACGGACCCGCGCATCTGACGCGGCCGTGGGCTTCTTTTCATGATGAGATACTGAAGTGGTACGACTACTGGCTGAAAGGCATCGACACCGGGATCCTTGAGGAGCCGAGAGTGAAGATCTGGAATATGGGCGCCAACAAGTGGCGCTATGCGGACGACTGGCCGCTTCCGCAGACGCAGTGGACAAAACTATACCTTGAAGGCTGGGAACGGCTGAGAAGCGAGCCTCTTGCAGATGGAAGCTATCAGGGGATCGATGAGCCGGACGCCTTTGCGCAGATGCCGCTCAAACAGACCCGGACGGTGCAAAAGCTCCGCTATATGACGGAACCGCTGCCGGAGGATCTGGAAGTGACCGGTCCGCTTTCCCTGCATTTCTGGGCGGAGATCGATCAGGATGATACCAACTGGATCATCGTGATCAAGGACGTCGGGCCGGATGTATCCGTGCAGACAGCGAGGGAGGGAGAATACGAGAGGCCGGCCTCGCCGGAGCGGGAAGTCACCCGTGGCTGGCTGAAGGCCTCCTACAGGGCTGTAGACGAGAGCAAATCATTGCCGGGGCAGCCCTACCATTATTTGACGAAAAGCAAACAGCAGAAGGTGGTACCGGGTGAGATCAACCGCTATGATGTGGTGATCGCGCCAACGTCCAATGTTTTTCAAAGGAACCATCGTATTTGCGTGGATATCACCTCGATAGATGTGCCTCCCGGCGTGGGCGGCGACGTCAAGGCAGAATATATTCCGTATCATATTTGCTCGAGCAAGACGGTGCTGCACAAGGTATACCGCAACCAGCAATACCCGTCGCACCTCCTGATTCCCGTGATCCCGGCGGATGACAAATAGTTGGTGAGTTTTTGAAAGTATATCTGCTTGTCGATTTCGGAAGTACCTACACCAAAATTACAGCCGTCGATTTGGACGCCGAAGCTGTGATAGGACGCGCGCAGTCTCCTACCACCGTAAAAACCGACCTTGCTATAGGGTTTCATAAGGCTCTCGATGAACTCCGCCTCACTTGTGAATTTGAAGAAAAAGACGTCTGCGGGCGGTATGCAAGCAGCAGCGCTGCCGGCGGTCTAAAAATGGCTGCGATCGGCCTTGTGCCCGACCTTACCCTGAGCGCCGCACGCCGCGCCGCGCTTGGCGCAGGGGCAAAGGTGGTCGGCACCTACGGCTATGAGATCGACTCTGCGATCGTCAGGGAAATCGAAGACGCAGACTGCGACATCATCATGCTCTGCGGAGGGACGAACGGCGGGAACAAGAAAGTAATTCTGCACAATGCGGAGATGCTGGCAAATTCGAGGGTGACCTGCCCGATCTTGGTTTGCGGAAACAGCGTTGTCAGCGACCAAATCCGTGATCTATTGCTAACGGCAGGGAAAAAGCCCTATGTTACGAAAAATGTGCTGCCCAGCGTTACCGAGGTGGATATCGAGCCGTCCCAAAACCAGATCCGCGAGATCTTTATTGAACACATCATCAAGGCGAAAGGCTTTGACGAATTGAAGGATTATTTTGACGTGGCCGTCTTGCCAACGCCCAAGGCTTCCCTGATCGCCGCCGAGCTATTGGCGGACGGCACCAAAGATGAGTCCGGCATCGGCAGCCTCTTGGTTGTCGAAGTCGGCGGCGCCACTACAAATATTCATTCGGTGGCAAATATCGAACCTTTCACGCATGAGACGGTCGTGCGGGGCCTGCCTGAATCTCGGGTCAGCCGCACGGTCGAGGGGGATCTTGGGATTCGCTACAATGCCCGTACGATTTTTGAGCTCGTCGGGGAGGCGCCGCTCCGGCTCCTCGCTGAGACGATGTCTTCAGGCCGGGAGGCCTGCGACCCGGGCGCCTATACGCTGCTTTTGAATGAAACGGTGGAATACATCCCGCAAACCGGCGCGGAAAGCCTGATGGATATCGCGTTGGCCGCCTCTGCGGTGGGCATTGCCGTGGAGCGTCATGCCGGGACGCTGAAAACCGAATTCACCGCCGTGGGAGAAATCAACATCCAATACGGAAAAAATTTATATAATATAAAAAATATTTTGGGGACAGGCGGTATTTTCCGGTATGGCGCACGTCCTGAGATGGTTTTGAAGAACGCCTTGTTTTCGGCGCAGACGCCCTGGAGCCTGAAACCTCTGGCGCCTGCTGCGTATTTGGACGAGGACTATTTGTTCTATGCGATGGGTCTTCTTTCGCAGGAGCATCCGGACGCAGCGCTGAGAATCATGAAAAAGCATTTGAAACCCGTATCATTGGATTTTTGAAAAGGAGAGACACTATGGCATCGGAGCAATTATTGGCAGCATTTATCAGGGACACAAACTATGACGGTCTGAGTCAGGATACTATCGCGACCGTCAAGCGGGAGCTGATCGCGTTTTACGGAGCTCTCATCGCGGGCAGCGCTACGCCGGCTGAGGCCGCCGCCGACTACGTGAGCGATATCGGCGGGAAGGCCGAGGCCACCGTCTTCATCAAGGGCGGCAAGGTCCCCGCGCATCAGGCAGCCTTTGCAAATGCAGCAGTGGGGAGGGCCTTAGATATCGACGACCATATCGGCCCCGGAGCGCATATCGGCGCCGGCGCCATACCTGCGGCCTTTGCTGCTGCCGAGCTGATCGGCGGCTGCAGCGGCAAGGACTTTGTCACCGCAGTGGCGATCGGTGTGGAAACATCGCTGCGCCTGAAACTTTTAGAAGAAGACTATGCCGGCTTTGATCCTACGGGCATCACCTCGATTTTCGCGGCTGCGGCTGCGGCAGCAAAATTGCTTGGTCTTGACGAAAGAGATATTTGGAACACGCTCGGCCTCGCGTTTGACCGCTGCGGCGCTTCATTTCAGCACTATATCGACGGGGTGCTGGGCGGTCCTGTGATGCAGGGCTGGCTGGCGGAGGCCGGCGTGGAGTGCGCCAGACTGACACAGTACAAGATCACGGGGACGGTCAACTTCCTTGAAGGCGTATACGGCTATTTCCATCTCTACGGCCGTGACAAGGCGGATATCGCGTATGTGACCGAGGCCTTGGGGACAAAGTGGAATGTGCCAAATCTCAATTTCAAGAAATACCCAAGCTGCGGCCTGACCCAGGGCAGCACGGAATTGACGCTGAAGATGATGCAGGAACACGGCTTTGGCGGCGCAGATGTAGAGCGCGTGGAGATCCCCGTGCCGCCGTTCACACACAAGCTCGTCGGCCATCCTTTCAAGATCGGTGACAATCCCCGGGTAGACGCACAGTTCAACGTCGCCTACTGCGTATCCAACGCGCTGCTCCGCGCGCCCGTGACGCTTGCGCATTTCGAAGAAAAGCAGATCAGAGACCCGGAGATCGAAAAGTTTATCAAAGAAAAAGTGACTGTGATCTCGGATCCATCCGTGGGGAGAACGCACTATTCAACCGATTTGCGCGTATGGACAAAGGACGGGAAGGAATACCACGGACAGATCGATATACCGCCGGGCACGCCGGGCAATCCTATGACGGACGAGGATCACCGCAGCAGGTTTTATGATTGCGTCGGAGTTTCGGGCATCCCGTGGCTGAAAGGAAGAGAGGAAAGCATTCTGAGCTTCCTGAATACTATGGAAGAACAAGAAGACGTACGCGGCCTTATCCCGTATTTCATCGAGGCGGAAAGGACGATATAATGGCCAAATATACCATACGCAACAAACGTCTCTCAGGTGACGAATTTTTCCGCATCCGCAAGGAAGAGGTGCTTCCCCAATGGGAAACCAGCCGCGAGATCGAAAATTTGGACGAAAATATCGCCGCCGCCCATGAGTACTCCGTCGCGGCGGGAAAAAACTATGCTATCAAACTGGCCGATGCGAACGAGCGGGGTATACATCTTTTCCAGCCGCAGTTCGGGCAGGGACTCACGGAGTTCATGCTTGACGGTCTTGGTTATGTAGAAGAGAATTCTCCGCTCCTGCCGGTGGGCATGTGGAATGTCTTTTCGGACTCATACACGAGGAAAAACAAATACGAGCAGGCGGCCGACGGCATCGTGCGCAGCCGCAAAGAGGGTGTGACCATGCTGAACGGCTGGCCGATCGTGAACCACGGCGTTCACGAAGCCCGGAAAATCAAAAAGGCCATCAAATCCCCGCTGTCACTCAATTCGACCGATGAGGACGGACGTCTGGCGTCGGAGATCGCCTTGGCGGCGGGCTGGAACGCCTGCAACTGCCGTTCCATTCAGGAGGTCATGGCGCACTGCAAAAATATCACGCTCGAAGAGGAGATCCGGATCAATCAGTACGAATCGCGGCTTGCGGCCATCTATCACGAGCGCGGCGTGCCGCAAAGCCCGCATATCGCATGCAACCTGACCGGCTACGACAGCTGCGGCTTCAAATCCTTCGTCATGGTGGCGCAGTCCCTTTTGGGCGCGGAGCAGGGTCTGAAGCAAATCTATCTCGAATTCGGCATCAATATGAATTTGGTGCAGGATACCGCGATGATGCGTGTGACGAAGCGGCTCTGCGAGGAATACTGCGCACGCTTAGGCTACACGGACGTCAAATTCATCCAAAACAACAATATGTTCCAGGGCGCTTTCCCACCGCGCCTCGAAGAAGTCAACGCCATGCTGAGTCTGGCCGTCACAATCGGCATCCTTGGAGGCTCCACATCCCTCGTACTCAAATGCCAGGACGAGGCGTTTGCCACGCCGACAAAGGAGGGCATGGCCGCCACAGTGAGGATCGCGCGTCAGATCGAAAAAATGCTGGGCAATTTGCGTCTGCCGATCAGCGCAGAAGTGATAGAAGAAGAAAAGATCATTGAGCTTGAAGTGCGGGCTATGATGGAAAAATGCCTCGAAGCCGGCGACGGTGATATCGCCCTCGGACTCTGTCTGGGCGTAGACGCGGGCTGGGTCTCGACGATGATCTCACCATGGAAATTCAACAAGGGCAACGTGCTTTTGATGAGAGATGCCGAGCAGGCTATGCGCTACTTCGATGCGGGCGACATGCCGCTGCCCAAAGAGGTCAAAGAATATCACTTGGAAAAACTGCAGGGGCGCGCGAAAAAGGAAGGGCGCCCGCTCGACTTCGATATGGTCGTAGACGATTTGCAGTACGCTTCGAAACTGCCCGAGATTCAGAAATAGAAGAGAAAGGAATGCGAAATGTCGAATTATATTAACGGGGAAGCTTTCATCGACATACTGAATGCGCATGGCGTTGACAAGGTCTTTATCAATCCCGGATTTGAGCACAATGCGATCCAGATCAGCGTGGCAAACCGGCGCGTGGCAGGAGAAAAAGCGCCGCAGCTGGTCCTTTGTCTGGATGAGGCGGTGACGATTTCGGCGGCCTACGGCAACTATATGGTCACAGGTAAGCCACAGGTGGTGTTGGTCCATTCCGAACTTGGCAGCCTGCAGCTTGGCGGCAATTTGCAGAATCTGCAATGGGGCCGCGTGCCGGTCGTGATCCTTGCCGCCTACCAGGAAATCGACGTACAGCGCAAGCTCTGGAACGGCCAGCCCTATGATCAGGGCAGTATCGTGCGCAACAGCGTGAAATATGACCGCAGGCTTGATGGCGGCGAGGATATTCACGAGGTCCTGACCGAGGCCTTCCGCATCGCTTGTACGGAACCTACGGGACCGGTATATGTGACTTTCCCTATGGATTATCTGTTCCGCGAAGCCGAAAAGACGGTTGCACCGGTGGTGGCAGGGACAGCTTCTCTTCCCGCTGTGGACAAAGAAGCATTGGGAAAAATAGCTGATATCCTTTTGGAGGCAAAGAATCCGCTGTTGGTGAGCGGCAATGCGGGGCGTTATCCGGAGAATGTTGACGCCTTGATCAGCCTTGCAGAGACGCTGAGCATCCCTGTGCTGACGGGCTATAGCTGGATGAACTTTCCTGGCGCCCATCCGCTCTGCATCGGCATCGAGCAAATCGGCGGCAGCCGCAAAAAGGACGCGGGACTTGACGAAGCCGACGTCATTTTGGCGATAGACTATGCCATGCCTTATGTGAGAAGCGCGCCGCCTATCAGGCCGGAAACCAGGATTTTGCATATCGACATCGATCCCTTGACACAGGGACGCTTGCTTTGGGAGAGAGGAGCGGATATTTTCGTGAAGGCCGATGCACGGGAAGCGATCCCGGCTTTGGAGAAATTATTAAAAGAAAAAATTACACAGGAAAAAAGGGCGGAATTGGACGAGCGGTACAAATATGTCTCTGCCAGAAACGAGGAAATACGCCGGGGCTGGTATGCGGCGGCGCAAAGTCAGGCGGAGGCGGATCCCATCTCCGCGGATTACCTGTTTTTCTGTGTGAATCAGCTCCTTGACGAGGACGCCATCGTCATCAATCACACGCTGGGGCACTGCGCCTCCGTGACCGAGCAGATCGAGCGTACGAAGCCTGCTACCTGGTTTGGCTGCCCCTCGGGCGCCATCGGCTGGGCGCCGGGCGCGGCGCTTGGTGCGGCTTCGGCTTCGCCGGGCAAGACGGTGGTCGCGGTCATGACTGACGGCGGCTTCATCTGGGGTTGTCCTACCTCTACCTTGTGGACGGCGACACGGTATCGGTTTCCCTTCCTCGCGATCATTTGCAACAATGATGGCTATAGCGAGATCCGCAAGAGTCAGAAGCTGATCACGGGCGATGACAACTTGGACGAAGCGTTCTTTTTGGAGTCCACGGCGGATTTTCACCTCGACTATAGCCTGACGGCACAGGGCGCCGGGGCTTTTGGGCGTACGGTGACGAAATCGGCGGAGATACTGCCGGCGCTGAAGGAGGCGTTTGAGGTGATTCGCAGCGGTCGGCCGGCGGTTTTGGATGTGCATTTGGACAGGGATCGCGCGTAGATTCCCGCCTTCGCGGGAATGACATTGGTGTTATGATTTGGTTGACAAAAGGGAGGTGGTTTTTTTGCTTGCGGCTGTGGAGCGGACTTCTGTATACTAAGTTTACAACAGATTTCCTACATATTAACGTAAAAATATTGCAGAGAGAAAAGGAGCATTGTTATGTCTGAAAAGCAAAAGCTAAATCCCAATGCCGGAAACCCGCGTGTCACCGAATTTCATTCGGATGACCAGTGGTACCTCGTACCCGGATATCATCCGGAGCCGACGAAGATCCCCTACGGCAGCAAGGAACTGACGGGCGTCTATTATGACGGATATCCGCAGGTCATCAAAGGGCCCGAGACGCAGCCGACTTACAAATGGAAGGTTGACAAGGACGTCATGGTCACCATGCGCGACGGCATCAAATTGGCGGTTGACGTCTATCGTCCGGACAATGCGGAAGACGAAAAGTTCCCAACTATCCTTTGCATCGGCGAATGGGGCAAAGACGGTCAGGACTGCATGGAGTGGTTCGCCGACTATCCGCAGGATTATTTCATCACACCGTTCTGGAACGGCAGCCTTGAAGGCGGCGACTTCACCTACACGGTGCCGCGCGGCTTCGTCCATATCATCGGTGAGCCCAGAGGCATCGGCAATTCGGAAGGCGTCAAGCTCGGCGACAGCACGAATCACAATCCTCAGGATATGCAGG
>JAISJT010000011.1 GCA_031261395.1 Eubacteriales Family XIII. Incertae Sedis bacterium | reverse complement strand
GCGATCGCGTTGCCGCTCAGATCGGTCAGCGTGACGAGCGTGTTGTTGAACGAGGCCTGGATATGCGCCTGACCGCGCTCAATATTCTTGCGCTCCCTCTTTTTCTTTCTTACAGTCTTTTTGGCCTGTGCTGCCATTCTTCAAGTCCTCCTTAGACGCTCTTCTTTTTGCGGCCGACCGTCTTCTTCGGGCCCTTGCGGGTTCTCGCGTTGGTCTTGGTATTCTGACCCCTGACCGGAAGCCCTCTTCTGTGACGGATACCTCTGTAACAGCCGATCTCCATGAGACGTTTGATATTGAGGCTCACGTCTCTTCTCAGATCGCCTTCCACGCTATAGTCGCTCTCGATGATCTTGCGGATCTTGCCCGCGTCATCTTCTGTGAGATCTCTGACTCGCACATCCGGATCAACTCCCGCTTTCACGAGAATTTCGGTTGCGGTACTCCGCCCGATTCCGAAGATGTAGGTCAGGCCGATCTCGACCCTCTTCTCTCTTGGCAAGTCGACGCCTGCGATACGTGCCATGCGCTTCCCTTCCTTTCCTTAGTCATTCGCCGACTTGATCGGCGAATCCACACTGCTTCTTCAGTCATTCGCCGACTTGATCGGCGAATCCATACCCATATTCATCTATTGTTCAAAGGCTGCCTCGAGCGGTCCCCACGTCATCCCGACGGTAGCACCAGCCGCGCCCGTGCGCCTTCGATGTCGTAATAATCTAACCCTGACGCTGCTTGTGCTTCGGGTTTTCGCAAATGACCATCACTTTGCCGTTTCGCTTGATGATCTTGCACTTTTCGCATATCGGTTTTACGGATGCTCTGACTTTCATTTTTTCCTCCTTTGCGGCCACACAGCCGCACGAACAAATAGTCTACCAAATTTCTCTCTTGTTTTCAAGCGCTATTTATCTCTCCAGATGATCCGGCCCTTTGTCAGGTCGTAGGGCGAAAGTTCCATCTTCACCTTGTCGCCCGGCAGGATGCGAATGAAATTCATGCGGATCTTGCCTGAGATGTGCGCCTGGACACGGTGTCCGTTTTCGAGCTCGACAACGAACATCGCATTCGGCTGCGATTCGATGACTTTGCCCTCGATCTCTATTACATCTTTTTTTGCCATCCTCATCTATCCCTTTCATCGAGCGTAATGACGTACGGATCTCCATCGGTAATGATCACAGTGTTTTCGTAGTGCGCCGCCAGCTTCCCGTCTCTCGTCCGCACCGTCCAGCCATCCTCTTTGTCGGTGACCACATCCGCCACGCCTTCGTTGATCATCGGCTCGATTGCCAGAGCCATTCCCTTTCGGAGAATAGGACCTTTGCCCGCTTCCCCATAATTCCGCACCTGCGGATCTTCGTGCATCTTGCTTCCGACGCCGTGTCCGACATAATCGAGTACGACCGAGAATCCGTTCTTCTCCACGTAGGTCTGGATCGATGCGCCGATATCCGTCAGCCTGTTTCCCGCCCGGCACTTTTCGAGCCCTTCAAAAAAACTTTGTCTGCACACTTTGATCAGCCGCTTTGCCTCTGCGGAAATCTCGCCTACAGCATAGGTCCTGGCAGCGTCGGACACCCATCCTTTGTGCGTGGCGCCGATGTCGACCGAGACGATGTCGCCTTCTTTCAAAGGATGAGACCCGCTCGGGATCCCGTGTACGAGCACCTCATTGACCGATATACAAGCGCTTGCCGGGAAACCGTTGTAGCCCTTGAAAGTCGGGATCATCCCTTCCTTTCGGATCTGCTCTTCCACATAGTTGTCAATATCCTGCGTCGTCATCCCGGGCCGGATCAAATCCGCAAGCTCCGAAAGGATGCGTCCGGTCACCTTGCCGGACTCCGCCATCAAGGCGATCTGTTCGTCCGTTTTGATGCGGATCACGGTCTGGATCCCCCGGCGCTCAGCTGAGCGTCTCCCGGATTACATCCTCTATCTTGTCCAGGCCGATTGTCCCGTCAATCTCCGTCAGGAGTCCCTTCGCGGCGTAGTAGTCGATCAAGGGCTTTGTCTGCTCGTTATATACGGCAATGCGGCTCTCCGCCGTTTCAGCATTGTCATCTACACGGCGTGTGAGCGCTGCCCCATCGAGATCGCAAACGCCGGCTTCAGACGGCGGCATGGATTTTTCGTGATAGATCCTGCCGCATTTCGGGCAAAGCAAGCGCCCTGTGATCCGGCTAATCAATACGTCTTTCGGCACGTTGATCAAAAAAACGCGATCCAATTTTTTGCCTGTCTTTTCTAAAAGTACGTCCAGCGCCTCGGCTTGCGCCGTTGTCCGGGGGAACCCGTCAAGCAGCCACCCGCCTTTCGCGTCAGCCTCAGCAAATGCGGAGTCCACCAACGCGATGACAAGATCATCGGGAACCAAATCACCTTTTTCGATATAACTTTGCGCCTGCTGTCCGAGCGGCGTATTTTCCTTGATATTCTTGCGAAGGATATCCCCGGTCGCGATGACGGGAACATCGTAGTCGGAAGCGAACCTTGCAGCCTGCGTTCCTTTTCCGGAACCCGGCGCGCCGAGCAGCATAATCCTAGGCACCTTACAGGAACCCCTTGTAGTTTCGCATGACCATTTGATTTTCTATCTGCTTCATCGTGTCGAGCGCAACACCCACCGCGATCAGCAGGGCCGTACCGCCGAAACGAATCTGAAGATCCGTCCACTGCTGGATCAGATAAGGCATCGAGGCGATGACCGCAAGGAAGATGGCGCCCACAAAAGCGATGCGCATCATCACGTTGTTCAGATATTCGATCGTAGGACGACCCGGCCGGATGCCCGGCACAAAGCCGCCGTTGGCGCGCATATTTTCCGCGACGTCCACGGGATTGAAAGTGATCGCCGTGTAGAAATACGTGAAGAAGAAAATCAGAACCGCATCGATGATGACATAGATCCATACGCCGGGGTCGCCCGACGGGGAGATCCATTTGTCGACGAAAGCCTGAAATTTTCCGCCGGGGAAGAAGTATGCGATGGTCAGAGGAAACTGCATGATCGAAAGGCCAAAGATGACCGGAATGACGCCTGCCTGGTTGACCTTGATCGGAATATGCGTATTTTGGCCGCCGTACATCTTGCGCCCGACCACGCGCTTGGCGTACTGGACGGGAATGCGGCGCTGACCCTGCTGAACCAACACGACGCCAACGACGACAACGAGGGCAAATACACAGAAAAGAACCAGCGAAATCATCGACACGGTGCCGGCGCGATAGCTCGTCAGAGCCGTGTTGATGGCGACCGGGGCGCGGCAGATGATGCCGCCAAAGATGATCAGGCTGATGCCGTTGCCGACGCCGTACTCATTGATCTGCTCGCCGAGCCACATCAGGAACGCAGTGCCGGCCGTCAAAACAAAGATGATCACGATCGTCATGAAAATATCGTCTTTGTCCTGGAGTGCATTACGGAAAAGGCCAAGCGTGAAGCCGACAGCCTGGAGCAATGCAAGTATTACAGTCAGATAGCGCGTGATTTGCGTCATCTTCTTCCGGCCTTCCATGCCCTCCTTGGCGAGATTCTCCAAATACGGGATGGCGATGGTCAGCAGGTTGATGATGATCGATGCCGTGATGTACGGCGTGATCGAAAGCGCGAAGATCGTGAAGTTTTGGAAGGAGCCGCCGGAGAACAGGTTGAAAAGCTCGAAGAGCCCCTGCCCGTTGAAGGCCTCAGCCAATACCGCACGGTCGATTCCCGGGACAGGAATGTTGGATCCCAGCCGGAAGACAATCAGCATGAGCAAGGTGAAGATGATCTTCCGGCGAATGTCGGGGATCTTGAATGCCTTGCCCAGTGTTTCAAACATATTCATTTATAGCACCTCGGCCTTGCCGCCGGCCTTCTCGATAGCTTCGATCGCCGACTTGCTGAACTTGTTGGCTTTGACGATCAGATTCTTTTCCAACAGGCCTGAGCCAAGAATTTTCAGACCCGTGTCCGCCTTTTTGATCAGACCCTTTTCGATCAGGACTGCTGCGGTGACTTCCGTACCGTCTTCGAAGATATTCAGATCCCCGATATTGATGATGACCGGCTCTACGCGCCAAATGTTTGTAAAACCGCGCTTTGGAATACGCCGGTAAAGTGGCATCTGGCCGCCTTCAAATCCAAGTCGCGTGCCGCCGCCGCTGCGTGAATTCTGTCCGTTCATACCGCGCCCGGACGTCTTGCCCTGGCCTGTCGCCGTACCGCGGCCTCTGCGTTTGCGGTCTCTGGAGCTGCCAGGAGCCGCCTTTAGTTCATGCAATTTCATTTTGTTCTCCTTTGCTATACGCCGGCCGCTCTGCAGCCGACTCGCTGAGTTTCGAGGGTCCGGCCCGGAGCCTAAGCCTCCGTTACCGTGACAAGATGCCGGACCTTGTCAACCGCACCGCGTGTCGCGGGCGTATCCTCGAGTTCCACCGTCTGGTGCATCTTGCGCAGCCCAAGCGCCTCGACCGTCTTTTTGTTGGTCGGCTTTGCGCCGATCGGGCTCTTTGTCAATGTGATTTTGATCTTTGCCATGCTGTCCTCCTGCATTCTATCCGAGAATCTCTTCTCTCGTCTTGCCACGGAGCCGCGAGACTTCCTCGATGGTCTTCAGGCCTTTCAGCCCTTCGATCGTCGCGTAGGCCATATTGCCCGCATTGTTGGAACCGATCGATTTGGCCCGCACATCTTTCACGCCTGCGAGTTCGAGTACGGTACGGACGGAAGAACCGGCGATGACGCCCGTTCCTTCGCGGCCCGGCATGAGCAGCACCTGTCCGGCTCCGAAGATGCCGAGGTTGCGGTGCGGGATCGTCGTGCCGACGGTCGGTACGAAAATCAGTTTTTTCTTGGCGTCTTCGATGGCCTTGCGTACAGCCTCGGGAATCTCTCGCGCCTTACCGAGTCCGACGCCGACATGTCCCTCGCCGTCGCCGACGACAACGGTGACCGAGAAGCGCATATTGCGACCGCCCTTGACCGTCTTTGCGACACGCCTGATGTTGACGATAGATTCTTTGAGCTCCAGTTTGGATGCGTCGATTGTTTTCTGCATATCGTCCTTCCTCCGTTAAAACTGCAGGCCGGCTTCACGTGCGCCGTCTGCCAGTTCCTTGACCCTGCCGTGATAGAGAAAACCGCCGCGGTCAAATGCAACCACTTCGACGCCTTTGTCCAGCGCCGCTTTTGCGATTTTGACGCCGACTAATTTCGCAGCATCTTTGTTTCCGCCATAGGCTGCCTGCTCTTTGATGTCTTTGTCCAATGTCGAAGCACTGGCGAGCGTTGTACCCGTAGTGTCGTCGATCACCTGCACTGAAATATTTTTCAGACTGCGGAAGACGCACAATCTCGGCTTGGCCGATGTGCCCGTAAGTCCCTTCCGAACCCGCCTGTGCCGTGCGAGCCGCTGTTCTTTTTTGGTCTTGTTCGCCACGATGCGCTCCTTTCTCTATGCCTTGGTACCGGCTTTGCCTTCTTTGCGGCGGACGTGTTCGCCCGAATAGCGAATGCCCTTGCCCTTGTATGGCTCCGGCGGACGCCATGCGCGAATGATTGCGGCATAATTGCCTACAACAGCCTTGTCGGCGCCCTTGACTAAGATCTCGGTGGCGCTCGGTGTTTCTGTAGTGATGCCGGCGGGGTCGTTCAGTTCGATCGGATGCGAGTAGCCGAGGTTCAGCACTAATTTGCTGCCCTGCTTGTCCGCTTTGTATCCGACGCCGACGATCTCGAGCTTGCGCTCAAAACCATCCGATACGCCCACCACCATATTGTTGATCAGCGTCCTCGACAGACCATGCAGTGAACGGGATTCTTTGCCGTCATCGCCGCGCGTCACCGTGAGGATGCTATCCTCGATCTTGATGCTGATCTTTTCCGAAATCTTTTCTGAAAGTTCGCCCTTTGGGCCCTTGACCGTGACCAAGCCGCCATCGCCGACTTTCACTTCGACGCCGGACGGGATCGTCACAGGGAGTTTTCCTATTCTCGACATATCTCTTTCCCTTCTACCAGACGTAGCAGATGACTTCGCCGCCGGTACCGCTTTTTCTCGCTTCGCGGTCGCTGATCACGCCGCTCG
>JAISJT010000003.1 GCA_031261395.1 Eubacteriales Family XIII. Incertae Sedis bacterium | reverse complement strand
AAGGTCAGTCCCGGAAGCAGAGCGTTGACGCGGATATTGTAAACCCCGAGTTCGGCTGACAGCGCCTGTGTGAAGAGTTTCACTGCACCCTTGGCTCCGCAGTAGTGTGTCAGCGTTTTCGAGCCAATGACGGCGCCGATGGATGCGGTATTCACGATGGATGTATTCCCGCCTTGTTCTATCATGATAGGCACGACGAGCCGGGTCAGGGCAAACATGCCTCGATAGTTTGTGTCGAGGACCAGGTCGGCCGTCTCCATGTCGAGGTCTTCAAATCTCTTGTAAATACTGATCCCGGCGTTGTTGAACAGGACGTCGATCCGGCCATAGGTATCGATCGCCGTCTTGACCAAATTTTCGCGGTCCTCGGCATTTGTGATGTCAACTTTGACATAGACGGCGTCATAGCCCTTGCCGCGCAAATCCGCTTCGAGTGTTTTGCCTTCCTCCGTCCGGCGGCCGGCAAAGACGATTTTGGCGCCTTCCTCCGCAAACAATTCTGCAGAAGCTTTTCCGATGCCCGACGTCGCCCCGGTGATGATGGCGACTTTGTCCTGTAGTCTTTTTGTCATGATCGTACCTCCTCGTTGTATTTTGCGATCTCATCTGTGACATATTGTTCCCGTTCCTGAAAGATCATGTCGTGGGGCCCGCCGTAGGTGAAGCAGGGGATGAAGTGTCCGCCTGCCCCATACGCCTCGCAGGCTCTGCGCGTTTCGCGCCGGACATCTTCCTCCGTCGCGGCAGGCGCGTCTACGATATCAGCGCCGATGCCGCCCATCAGCGTCATGCGCCCGCCCAGTTCCTTCTGAAGCTTGGGGATATCGTTTTCCGGCAGTGTGCCTTGCCATACGGCGATACCGAGATCGGCCATGTCCTCAATGATCGGCTCAAGGAAGGAATCGGCGTGGTGAACGATGATGATGTCTTTGCTCTTCAGATACTCATAGAGCTCCCGATAGTGCGGGAGCAGCATATCGCGCCACACCTCCGGGCTTGTGAAGAGGCTATGCTTCATGCCCCAGTCATCGTGCAGAAAGAACATCTCCGGTTTGATTTTTTCGATGAGCAATTCCGTGTAACGCATTCTGAATTTGCCGATGGCCCCGATTAGTTCTTTTGTCGCCTCGGGTTCGATCATCAGGTTGACGAGCGCATTCTCAAAGCCCATGAGAAAATGCAGGCGCTCAAAAAGACCTGACGGGAAAAATGCTGTAATAAATTTGTCTGTCCCCCTCGCTGCCTCGGCGCGCGCGATGGTATCGCTCCAATCGAGATTTTCGATATTCGGTGCGTTGAATGATTCGGACCACTTTGTCACGTCTTTGATCACATAGGTCGACGCATCGGGGAGAGGCGCTGCCGCCGGCTGGTCCTGTGACCACTCCCACGTGATACCAAAGCCGTCGAGCCCGCGGGTACCGCGTTCAAGGTTGTGCGAGGATGCGATCAACAACGGATCGGGGACTATCAATTCCATGAATTCATAGCCGTTGACGAGACGATCGGGTTTTCCGTCAGGTTTGATTGTCTCCAGGAAATTTTCCCGTACTGTTAGCATAGCTTTCTCCTTCTACTTTTGCCGTTTCACTGCATACTAAAAATATGCGGATTTCATATTAGTATAATACAAATTCAACGCAATGAAATGTTCAATTTTCGGAAACTTTCCTTGACAAAAATGGGAGATGCGGATACACTGTTAATAGTGGATAATAGTTATCCAGTTAAGAGACATGGTTCATACCATATGGAGGTAGAAAAATGAGCAAATTTGTATGCAGTATCTGTGGTTATGTCTATGAAGGCGATGCCGCACCCGCCGAATGTCCGCAGTGCAAGGCTCCGGCAAGCAAGTTCACGGAGCAGGCCGCCGGCGGCGGAAAACTGCAATTCGCCGATGAGCACAAAATCGGCGTAGCCCAGGGTCTGGACGCCGAGGTAGTCGAAGGCCTTCGCATGAACTTCACGGGTGAATGCACGGAAGTCGGCATGTATCTGGCAATGAGCCGGCAGGCAGACAGAGAAGGCTATCCCGAGATCGCAGAGGCCTACAAGCGTTATGCATTCGAAGAAGCCGATCATGCTTCCCGCTTTGCAGAGCTGCTCGGCGAAGTCGTGAATGCCGATACCAAGAAAAATCTGGAGCTCAGGATCGCGGCCGAGCACGGCGCTACCGCCGGAAAGAAAGAAATCGCGACGCGCGCCAAGGAACTGGGCTACGACGCGATTCATGATACGGTACACGAGATGGCCAAGGACGAAGCGCGGCACGGCAGAGGTTTCGAAGGCCTGCTTGCACGCTACTTCGGATAGACAATATCACTTAGTTTGAATGGCCTATGCCTCTTTCCCGCAGCAGTTCTTGTACTTTTTGCCGCTGCCGCAGGGGCAGGGATCGTTGCGCCCGACCTTTTCGGTCTGGCGCTTCACGGGATTATGACGGCCTGAGACTGACTCCTTTGGGCCTTCCTTTGGCATTTGCGAATGTTCGTCGGGTATTTGCGCGTGCTCAGCTTTCTGTTCTTTGGTCTCGCCCTGCGTCCCTGCTTTGCGTTCGGCCTTTGTCTCTATCGTGACGCCAAAGCAATAGCGCACGGCGTCGTCTTTGATAGACTCGGTCATGAGCTCAAACATGTTGAAGCCTTCCTGGGCGTAGGCCGCCGCAGGATCCTGCTGACCGATGCCGCGCAGGCCGATGCCTGTCTTGAGCTGATCCATCGCGTCGATGTGATCCATCCACTTCTGATCGATCACCGTCAAGAGGATCATGCGCTCGAGCTCGCGCATCCGCTCCGGACCGATCTCCTGTTCCTTATCCTCATAGAGTCTTAGCATGGCGGAAAGCGCACGCTCCTGCAAGTCTTGTTCGCCCATGCGCAAAAGTTCGTCATTGTCCAAGCCGAGACCTTTGTAGTTTCGGCTGATATAGAGCAGCCCTTCGTCAAGATGCGCCATATCCCATTCTTCGGGGTACTTCGATCCCATCACTGCGCTGCCCACAGCCTCGCTCGTGAGGTCTTCGAGCATTGTCATGATATTGTCGCGCATGTCTTCGCCTTCGAGGACCTTGCGGCGCTCCCCGTAGATGATCTCGCGCTGCTTGTTCATGACATTGTCATATTGCAGGACATATTTGCGGATGCCGAAGTTGCGGCCTTCGACTTTTTTCTGTGCGTTTTCGATGGATTTGGACAGCAGACCTGCCTCGATCGGCGTGTCCTCATCGACGCCGAGGCGTTCGACGATGGCCTGCATACGCTCGCCGCCGAAGAGTCTGAGGAGTTCGTCTTCCATTGAGATATAAAAACGCGTCGAACCAGGATCGCCCTGGCGGCCCGCACGGCCTCTTAGCTGATTGTCGATACGTCTGGATTCATGACGCTCTGTGCCTATGATATGCAGTCCGCCGAGCTCGACGACCTTCTTTTGCTCATCCGCACGCTCTGCCCGGAACCGCTCAAAAGCCTCTGTATATTTTGCGCGGGCTTCCTTCAGTTCATCCGTCTCAAGCGGCACGAAACTCGCGGCGAAGCCGATGGTTTCTTCATCGTAACCTTCTTTGCGAAGTTCCTGTTTGGCTTCGAATTCGGGATTGCCGCCGAGGATGATGTCGGTACCGCGGCCGGCCATATTGGTGGCGATCGTCACCATGCCAAGTCGGCCGGCCTCAGCGACGATGCGCGCTTCGTGCTCATGCTGCTTGGCATTCAGGATATTGTGTTTGACGCCTCGCTTCTTCAGCATGTCGGCGATGAGTTCCGATTTTTCGATGGAGATGGTGCCGACGAGGACCGGCTGTCCGGTCTGATGTGTCTCCACTATGTCATCGACAATGGCGATGAATTTTCCGTGTTCCGACGAATAGATCGCGTCGTCCATATCGTCTCTCACGACCGGCTTGTTTGTCGGGATCGTGATGACGTTCATATTGTAGATGTCTACGAATTCTTCCTCTTCTGTTTTCGCGGTACCCGTCATTCCCGAGAGTTTGCCGTACATGCGGAAATAGTTTTGGATTGTGATCGTTGCGAGCGTCATGGATTCGTTCTTGACTGACAGACCTTCCTTGGCTTCGATAGCCTGATGGAGGCCTTCACTGTACCGCCGGCCAAACATGAGCCTCCCCGTGAATTCATCGACAATGATGATTTCGCCGTCTTTGACCACATAATCTACATCGCGCTTCATGATGTAATTGGCCTTGAGCGCCTGCATAATATGATGATTGATCTCCATATTTTCCGGGTCTGCCAGGTTTTGCACTTTGAATGACTGTTCCGCTTTTTCGTTGCCCCGGCCCGTCAAATTGATCTTTTTGTCTTTTTCGTCAAGGATGAAGTCTCCCGCTTCCTCTATCTCATCGTCGATGTTTTGCGAGGGAAAGAGGGTACGGGTGCGTTCTTCCTTGGGCGGCGCTGCTGTGAGCGTATGAACAAAGCGGTCTGCGCGTGTATACATCTCGGTAGACTTCGCGGCCTGTCCGCTGATGATCAGCGGTGTACGCGCTTCATCAATGAGGATGCTGTCCACTTCGTCAACGACTGCAAAGTTCAGCGGGCGTTGCATCATTTGCTCTTTGTATTTCACCATATTGTCGCGCAGGTAATCAAAGCCAAACTCATTGTTCGTGCCATAGGTGATATCTGCGTCATATGCGGCTTTGCGGTCAGGGGTCCCCGGTTTGATGTCGTGGATCACGCAGCCGACCGAAAGACCGAGGAATGAATAGAGTTTGCCCATCCATTCCATGTCGCGTTTTGCGAGGTAATCGTTGACGGTGACGACATGGACGCCGCGTCCGGAGAGGGCGTTGAGGTAGACCGGCAAGGTGGCGACGAGTGTCTTGCCTTCACCGGTTTTCATCTCTGCGATATTGCCTTTGTGCAGGGCGATACCGCCGACGATCTGTACGGGAAAATGCTTCATCCCGAGGCTTCGCGTCGAGGCTTCACGGCAAACGGCAAACGCTTCTGGCAGGATGTCATCCAGCGCATCGTCCGTGGGATCCTCGCCGAGACGGGTCTTGAATTCATCCGTCTTTGCCCGCAGCTCGTCGTCCGAGAGCGCTTGCATTTCGGCGTCGAGAGCGACGACCCGGTCAGCGATCTTCTCGAGTTTCGCGACCTCCCGCTTGTTGAGGTCAGGTAATATCTTATCGAAAATGCTCATAGTTTTTTCCTTGTTATGCGACGAAGGCAGAGTAGATCGCGCGAATGGCGGTATCAAAATCCTTGGTCTCAACGCCGACGATGATGTTGAGCTCTGAAGAGCCCTGATCGATCATACGGATGTTGACGCCGGCCTCCGTCAGTGAGCCAAAAAGTTTGGCGGCCACGCCCGGCACGGACGCCATGCCCAGACCCACAGTGGCGATCAGGCTCATGTTTTCATAGAGTTCGATGCTGTCGGCGCCGAGTTTTTTTTCAAAGTCCTCGATCAAATCACCCAATTTTTCGTCCAGATATTTGTCCGCGATGACCAATGACACGGTGTCGATGCCCGAAGGGATATGCTCTATCGGAATGTCGTAGTCTTCGAGAATCGAGAGAATTCTCTTTATGAAACCAATCTCATTACTCATCATGTTTTTGTAGATGCCGATGACTGTGAAGTCCTTGTTACCGGCAACGCCCGTGATGATCTGGCCTTCTTGTGGTTTGTCGTCCGCGCTGATGATGGTGCCCGGATCATCCGGGATATTCGTATTGCGGATATTGATTGGTATGCCCGCGAGCCTGGCCGGATAAATCGCGTTTTCATGAAGGACGGAAGCGCCCATATATGAGAGTTCCCGCAGCTCCTTGTAAGAAATATATGAAATCGCTTTCGCATTTTCGACAATGCGCGGGTCTGCCATCAGAAAGCCTGAGACGTCGGTCCAGTTTTCGTAGACGTCGGCTTTGGCCGCGCGGCTGGCAAGTGCGCCCGTGATATCGGAACCGCCGCGTGTGAAGGTCTTGATGCTTCCGTCGGGCAGCGTCCCGTAAAACCCCGGAAGGACGGCCCGCTCATGCTTGGCGAGCTCAGCGCCCAAGGCGTCATTTGTCTCTTCGTAAAGAAATTTGCCCTTTGCCGAAAACAGCACAAGGCCGGCTGCATCGACAAAATCGTAACCGATGAAGGCCGCGATGATCTTTGCCGAAAGGTACTCGCCCCTGCTCGCCAGATAGTCGGCGGTCGCGCCGTTCTTGAGGTTTTCTTCTATAGTAATGAACTCGTCAGCGATGCCTACATGGATCCCGAGATCCGCTTCAAGGCCGAGGAAACGCTCCTTGATGACTTGCAGCAGCTGCCCGTAAGGCGCATTGTGCTCCGTCTGCGCTTTGAGCAGATAGAGCAAATCGGTGATCTTGTTGTCCGCATCATAGCGCTTGCCGGGCGCGGACACTACGATATAGCGCCGGTCCGGATTGGCGGCTGCGATGTCGCGAATCTTGCGGATTTGAAGTCCGTCAGCGGCCGATGAACCGCCAAATTTGCAGGCGATGAGTCCCATGATTTATTTTGCCAGTTCTTTCAGTGCATCGACTTTGTTCAGGCGTTCCCACGGCAGATCCAGCTCGGGACGTCCAAAATGACCATACGCTGCGGTCTGCCGGAAAATCGGCCTGCGCAGATCGAGATCGCGGATGATGGCGCCGGGCCTGAAGTCAAAGGCTTTGCCCACGATTGCAGCGATTTTTTCTTCCGAAATGGATCCTGTGCCGAAGGTATCGACAAGTATCGACATCGGCTCGGCAACGCCGATCGCATAGGACAGTTCGATCTCGCAGCGTTCGGCCAGGCCTGCCGCCACGATATTTTTCGCGGCGTAGCGCGCTGCATAGGCTGCGGAACGGTCGACTTTTGTCGGGTCTTTGCCGGAGAACGCGCCGCCTCCGTGCTTGGCGTAGCCGCCGTAGGTATCGACGATGATCTTGCGCCCGGTCAGTCCCGTGTCGCCGTTTGGCCCGCCGATGACAAAGCGTCCGGTCGGGTTGACCCAGAACTTTGTATCCGCGTCCAACAGATTGGCCGGGATGATTGGCTTGATGATTTGTTCGATGACGTCCGCACGGATCTCTTCCTGCGTCGCTTCGGGATCGTGCTGTGTCGAGATGAGGACGCCGGAGACGCGTATGGGGGTTTGCCCGTCATACTCGACCGTGACCTGACTCTTGCCGTCGGGACGGAGGTATTCGATCTGACCCGCCTTGCGCACGTCGGTCAGTTTCTTGCAGAGATTGTGCGCGAGCGTGATCGGAAGAGGCATCAATTCCGGTGTTTCCTTGCATGCATAGCCAAACATGATACCCTGGTCGCCTGCGCCGAAAGCATCGACGTCATCAAAACTGACGCTGCCTTCCCGCTCTTCCAGCGCTTCATCTACACCCTGTGCGATATCCGCAGACTGTTCGTGAATCGCGGTGAGGACAGAGCAGGTATCCGCATCGAACCCATAGTCGCTCTTGGTATAGCCGATGTCGCGTACCACGCCGCGTATGAGGGTCGGGATATCTACATATGCTTCGGATGTCACCTCCCCGGCCACCATGACGATACCTGTCGTTGTGATCGCTTCGACCGCAACACGGCTCGCCGGATCTTGTTCAATCATCGCGTCGAGGATCGAATCCGAGACCTGATCGCAAAGTTTGTCGGGATGTCCTTCTGTGACCGACTCCGAAGTAAAAAATCTTGCCATTTGTTAATCTCCCTTCATT
>JAISJT010000124.1 GCA_031261395.1 Eubacteriales Family XIII. Incertae Sedis bacterium | reverse complement strand
AAGAATCACTTTACGCAAAATGACGTCTTTAAGAAAAAGCAGCCCCGTTTCAGACAGACTTCTCTTAAAAACGCAATTCTACGTATGAAAAAGCCTTGTTTTCTACGCAAAGTGACGTTTTTAAGAAAAGTTTTTTGAACGGCGGTTTATCTGAAGATAAAGATAGTCACCCGGCAAATTCGAATTTACCAACACTTAGTGAAAGAAATGCATTTATGTTGTTCGGGTTTCGACCATATTTTGCATTGCAATTCCCGAATTGTCGAAACTTTGAGCAGAAAAAGGGTTACGGTTCACTCTATTTGGTGAAAAAGGCGTTCCGTTCGTATTCCTGAGGGTATTTAGGCTTAGATTACGAACAGAAAGCGAAATTCACCAAATAGGGGAAGACTGTAACGAAAAAGGCCTGTTTTCGTGCTGAAAATTGTGTTTGGGCTTGGCGCCATTTCGCAGCAAAGTACGTAAAATAGTTGGCAATCCGTATACCTGTCTCGTCAGCCAACAAAACTGGCCAGCCGTCACCGCTTTTTAGAAATGGAAATCAAGGGCGCGAGCGTCAGCGAGGGCCTACCCTAATACATTAGCGGAGCGTCCCCCGCCGCAGGCGGCATAACGCCCGGCACGCTGAGACTTTCTTTTAGGACTCCCCCTTAATATAATGACATTGCGCTTCGCAGAGATTCTATGGTAATCGTCCAAAATCATTGCGCCACAGGATAAGGCTTCTCCTCGTCAAATTCGAATTTGCACCCCTTGTCATCCCCGCGACCGAAACGCTGGGGATCCAAGGTGATCATCCGCCTTGGATTCCCAGGGTTACGTTCCCCCGGGTCAAGCCCGGGGTCACCGTCGGCTTCGCCGCCGCCCGGGAATGACAAGGTCGTATGATACCGACAAATTTCAGCTTGTCGGGAGCTTCACATCAAATCTCAATACAAATGGATTCTTTTACCCACTGAAACTGACGATGATTCCTTTTTTGTGCAAATTTTGATAAGAATGTTGTGCAAATTTTGACAAAAACGCTGTTGACATTCGTAACATATAGTTATATTTTAATTGTACCAAGCAGAAAAGGGTATTAGAATTTCATATAGATATACGTTATTGATCTGTTGTTCCGTTGTAGAAAGAGAAATAGGAGAAAAATGAATTACAAAAAGCAAAGTCGCGCCGTGCGACGTTTCGTAACGGCCTTGTTGGTCACTGCGCTGACCGCCCTGACGATTATCCCGGCAGGCGCCGTGTTTGCGTCAGAAACGCCAGCAGATGAGCCGGTGGTCATCATTCAAGACGAACCCGTAGAAAAAAGCACCCCCACACAGCTGGTTGAAGAGGTCTCTCCTCTTGCAGCGACCATCAATTTGTCAACTTATACCGGCAATCTGACGGCAGCGATTGCAGCCGCAACTGCTGGCGACACGATCACGATTGACGACAATCCTGTCGACACAACTTCCGTTACCATCGACAAAGAGATAACAATTCGAGGAGCGGAAGATCCCATTTACACATTGAGTGCGCAACTGTTGATCACAGCAGGCCCGGTGACCATCGAGAATCTGAACATTTCGTACGGAAACACCTACACCGACAACAATTCTGTTGCGACGAATAATGAAGCGGTCATCAATATCTCGGGAAACAACATAGTGGTCTCCATCACAAATTCCACCATCACACAGACATTAGCCGGTGAAGGAATTCTAGTTGGTCATGACGAAGAGTCGAAGAACAAACTGACTCTGGACACGGTCACGCTCGCTGTCGGAAACGATGGGACGTCCGCACAGTCTGTGCGCGGCATACGCGTAAGGGGCGATGATTCGGAAGTCGCCATCAAGGACAGTACAATTACTGTTACAAGCGGTGACGGTGACGATTACGGAATCGTTCTGCAAGGTGACGGAAACAAACTGTCGTTATACAACACTGTTGTTACTGCCAATTTGGATGCTGTTAGACTTTCTGGGCGTGGCGACAATACAACAGGACATGAAGTCTCTGTGACAAATGGCAGTGAGCTGTCAGGCACGGGTGCTATCACTGCATATTGGTGGGCAAAGAATTCGATTATCGCTGTTGATAACAGTACATTGAATGGTAAGAACCCGGGAAATGTTACATCCGGTGGGCATGACCGTTCATATGGCGTGGTCACAATCGAAGATGATGAAGGATGGGGCGATCTCGGAAACAGCGCAACCGGCTGCGAGATTACCATCACAAACAGTACCATTACAGCAACCGGCAACGATGCCGCAACTACTCCGGCAGATAAATATGCAGCTGTACAGATTCGCGCAAATGATACGAAATTGGTGTTCAACGGAAACACTGTAGATTTGGGCGGATACACAGGAAATAACTTCGGCACATACGGGATAGACATCCATACCTTTGATCCCGCAGCGAATCCCCCTGATTATATGACAAGAGTCGCCCCGGTAGATTTCGATGTAGATATCAATAGCAACTACTGGGGACCCGGTCTAACAAACCTGAATGGCATCATATTTATTCCGAGTGTTGAAAATAGTTTGGCCGCGATTATCGGGCCGTACACTTTCTATACCGATGTTGTTAACGGCAATCTCAACACAGTAGCTGCTAATGCGCCGATTACCTTTATTGACAGCGTCAAAATCAATGGTGCGGTTGAGCATTCGCATTCCTTCATGGCAGACGGCTCAAACAAGACACTGGCTCATACGGTGAGTGTCGTTGGCACAGCAAGCAACAAGACTGTGACATGGTCTTCGGACAACACGGGGGTAGCTACTGTAAATGCGACAGGGCTTGTGACGTTCACCGGCAAGGAGGGCGTGGTGAAGATCAAGGCGACTTCAAAGCATGATCCGGGCAAACACCATACGAAGACCATCACAGTAATCAAAAACATCACAAAGATTCGCACGCCGCTGGCCAATGTGAATATCACCAAGGGCAAGACGCTGACGCTCCCTGTCGAGCTTGAAGACGGCAAAGTGATAGTTACAGATGCCGGCAAAACATTTACTTCGAGCAACACAAAGATCGCAACCGTTGACAAGAAAGGTGTGATCAAAGGCGTCAAGCCGGGCAAGGCAAACATCACGGTGCAGTCCGCAAACGGCAAGAAACTCACGGTCAAGGTGACGGTGGCAGCAAAAGCTGTGAAGATCACCTCTTTCACGATCACGGGTACGCCGAAGAAAGATGCGATGAAGGTAGGAGCGTCCTCGCAGCTCGGTGTCAAACTGAATCCGGCGAAAGCCTCCGACCTGAAAATCACCTACAAGTCCTCAAACGCAAAGATCATATCCGTCGACAAAGCGGGCAAGATCACGGCGCTCAAAGCAGGCAAGGCCACCATCACCGTGAAGGTCGGAAACAAATCCGTCAAGACAAAGCTGATCACGGTGAAATAGTGAATCAATCGGAGAACGATAATATATTCATAGGACAATATTCGGCGAATAGCAAATTATTCGCCGAATATTCGCTGATAAATAGTTTGCGATATGTGATATGATATTAGCAAGTTAATAACGTTTCAGGGCGGGGTGAAAGTCCCCACCGGCGGTGAAGCGCGAGGCCGACAGCCAGATACATGGTAGGTGCGGCGAGGCGACAAGTCCGCGAGCCGAGAGGCCGAATTGGTTGGAATCCAATCTACCGACGGTTAAAGTCCGGAAGGGAGGAACATCTATGCAAATCAATGTTAAATCACGTACGCTCAAACTCGCGAAGATGGCGCTGATGGTCGCAGTATCTGTCATCTGCTCCTTCATCCATTTCCCGATCCTGCCGGCAGCGCCTTTCCTCGAATTCGAGGTGTCGGACATCCCGATCCTCGTGGCGGCGTTTGCCTTCGGTCCGATCCCCGGACTGATCGTGGCGGTGGTCTCCATCATTTTGCACGACCTGATAATGGGCCCTGCAAGCGGACCCTACGGGATGATCATGCATATCATCGCGGCGGCAGTGCTCGTGCTCGTGGCCGGATTCTTGTACGGGAAATTCAAATCGAAAAAGGGCGCTATTATTTCACTGATTGTCGGCGGGCTTTGTATGGCGGCTGTCATGGTGCCGGCCAATCTGCTGATTACGCCGATCTTCATGGGTGCGCCGATCGAGGCCGTCATCGCGATGCTGCCAACGGTCATCATCCCGTTCAACCTCATCAAGGTGCTCATCATCTGCGTGGTGGTTTTCTTCCTTTATAAGAGGATATCGCCATTCCTACACAAGTGGTAGGGTAGCGCAGGCATCGAGATCGAGAGCGTCGCGCCGGCCGGCCATATATTCATAATATCCGGCGCACGCGATCATGGCCGCATTGTCCGTGCAGAACACGGGCGACGGAATAAATAATTTCACACCCATACCTTCGCTCATCTCACGCAGACGCTGCCGGAGCGCGCTGTTCGACGCGACCCCGCCTGCGAGTACGAGGCGTGTATAGCCTGTCAACACGAGAGATTGACGGGTCTTTTCGGCAAGCACATCGATGACCGCCTGCTGAAAAGACGCCGCGACATCAGCCGAGCGGAATGGCGTTCCGGCCTGCTTCAGCGTGTGCGTATAGTTGATGACCGCCGTCTTGAGCCCGCTGAAACTAAAGTCCAAACTGCCGTCCTCGAGCATGGTGCGCTTGAATCTGACCGCATTCGGATCGCCTTCTTTGGCGAGCTTGTCGACCAGGGGCCCGCCGGGATAGCCGAGACCAAGCACGCGTGCAACCTTGTCATAAGCCTCACCTGCCGCGTCGTCGCGCGTCCGGCCGAGGACTTTCATGTCGCCGTCCGCCCCGCCGAGGCCGCTCACTTCTATCAGGGAGGTGTGTCCTCCCGAGACGACGAGCGCCAGAAAAGGGGGCTCGAGTTCGGGGTGTTCGAGGAGCGCCGCGCAGATATGACCCTTGATGTGGTGGACGCCAACGAGCGGCAGCCCCATGGCATAGGCCATCGCCTTCGCCGCCGCCAGTCCGATCAGCACCGCGCCGACAAGACCGGGTCCCTTTGTCACTGCGATGGCGTCAACCTCTTTCGTTGACACTCCTGCTTTGCGAAGCGCTTCGTCTACAATGCCGCCTATCGCAGTCAGGTGATGTCGCGCCGCGATCTCCGGCACTACGCCGCCAAAAACGGCATGCACGTCGATCTGCGACGCGATGATATTCGACAGCACCTCGCGCCCGTCCGCCGTGACCGCCGCCGCCGTCTCGTCGCAGCTTGTCTCTATCCCGAGGATGATGGTCTTCCCGTTTTTCATCAGCCGCCCCTTCGCCACATGATCAAAGCATCTTCGCGGCCGCCGCCGTCCGTTTTTGCATAATAATTTTTGCGCCGCCCTTCTGCCTCGAATCCTAATTTTTTGTAAAAGTCTACGGCGCCCGTATCGCTCGCCCGCACTTCGAGAGTGAAACTGTCTATGCCCGCTGCCCCTGCGCGGTGCATCAATTCGATGAGCGTCTGCGTGCCGATGCCGCTGCGGCGCACGGATGGATGAACGGCAATATTGGTGATATTGCCCTCACCGACGACGCGGTGCAGACCCGCATAGGCGGCGACAAATCCCGGATTTTCTTTCGAAACGCAGACAACGTAGTCGCTATAGGGAAGCGTCAAATCGTCAAGGATGCTCTGCTCAAGCCAAGGCTCGCCGAAACTCAGGCGCTCAACCACCGACATGCCATAGACATCGTCCGGAGTCGCCGGGCGGATGCCAAACTCCGGCATGACCTGCGCCTCTTCGGATCGCTCCAGCGCCAATTTCTCTTCAAGCTTGCGCGTGGCTTCGGCTTTGCGCATATAGATCGGCTCCACCATGGCGCCGGGAGTCGGGCGGCCCTGCGCCAATGCCCACCTAAGGACGGCACGCGCATCCTGCACGACCTCACTGTCATCCCGGGCGCCGACCCCTCTGTCATCCCGGGCGCCGACCCCTTTGTCATCCCGGGCGCCGACCCCTCTGTCATCCCGGGCTTGACCCGGGATCAAATGCGCGCCGTCCCCCATCCACTCAAAAGCAATCTCCGCCCCTGCGCCGTCAGCACTCCCAGGCCCGCCCGTGCGCGCCATCAGCCGGCGAAACGCCTCCTCCGCCCTGCCCAAAGACGTCAAAAAGTCTTCCGCTATATATGCTCCCCCGTTTACAAGAGTCATGATACGGCCATCAGGTTCAAGGTAGTATGCACCGGCATAGATCTGATCCCTGCGCGCGTCAAAAACCGGGCAGACGATACAGGGGGCTTCGGTCAAATACACGAAAGTCTCAAGTGTCGGTACCTTGATCACCGGGATTCCTATCGTCTGGGCGAGCGCGCGCGCTGTCGCCACGCCGATGCGGATGCCCGTGAAAGAGCCCGGGCCGGCAGATACCGCTATAGCTTCCAAATCGGTCGGCACAAGTCCCGCCGCAGAAACCACCTCGTCAATCATCGGCACGAGAGAAGTCAAATGCCGAAGCCCCTCGCTCGAAGCGCGGTGGTGGACATGGCCGTTCGCAAGCAGAGCGACCGAGCAAAGCGGCCCCGTCGTCTCGATTGCAAGGAGCGTTTTGAAAACCGGATTCATGAAACCGAAACCTCCCTGGTGTCAGCATCCGCGCCATATGACAACGTGATACGGATCGCATTTTCCGGCAGCAAAGTCTCAATGAGATCAGCCCACTCCACGATCGTCACACCGCTTGAAAAAAAGTATTCTTCGTAGCCGAGGTCTTCCAAGCCGGCCACCGCCTCGTCACTTTCCCCAAGCCGGTAGACGTCAAAGTGGTACAGCGGCAAGCGGCCGCTGGTGTATTCATTGATGAGGGTAAAGGTAGGGCTCGTGATCTCATCCGTGATGCCAAGCCCTCGCGCGATACCCTTCGCAAGCGTCGTCTTGCCCGCGCCGAGTTCGCCTGTGAGAGCAATCACCGCGCCCGGCGCGAGCTCCCCGCCGAGCCTCACCCCGTATTCCGTCAATTCACGTTCATTCAATACCATTTGGTTATTGTAGCAAAAAACGCCTGTCCCCGAACAACGATGAAGATTGTGAATTGTGATGTCATGAAATGGCAACGAAATCTTAAAAAGCCATCAATGTTGATAATGCGCACATTTGTGGGTATAATAATGTGTTGCATTGTGCACTAGATAAAATAAGGAGAATTTTCATGTATTGCAAGGTTTGCGGAAACCCCTTGGGCGATGCCGATACAGTATGCGAGGTATGCGGCAACGATGTCGTGCTACAGCGGAAGCAGGAGCTTGCCGCGACGGAGGCTGCAAAGTCTGTCGGGTATGCGCAGCGCGAAGAAAAGTCCGAAATAGTTCGCGAAAAGGACGAGGCCATCAACCGGATCTTCAGCGAAGGTGATGGAGTGTCCGCCCGCGATCGGCTGGAAGAACGGCGGCGCAAGCGTACACAGGAAAAAACGGGCATAGGCGGATTTTTCGCAGGCCGCGCTTCACAGAGCAACATCACAAAACCGGAAGAAGTCTTTACCTCTGAGGCGCCTGCTTTTGTCGCACCTGTGCAAGAGGCTCCTCCGCAAGAAGTACCTATACAAGAAACACCTGCTTTCAAATTTGAATTGCCGACTTTTGAAGCGCCCGCACCAAAGGCGCCCGAGCCAAAGGCGCCCGAGCCGGAAATCGCTGCGCCCGCACCGAAAGTTTCGGAAGGGTTTTCGTTTGACAGGATCGATTCCGTCCATGTGTCTGCACCGGCAAAGCCGGAGCCTCCGCGAGGACAGGAACGGCCCCGGGAGGAAGAACCTCTGCGTCGGGATTTTCGCTCCGAGTTTGTATTCGGCGAGCGTCCCCGGCCACAGCCGCCCGCACCGGCGCCGATTCCTTCGCCTGTACCAGCGCCGATTCCCGCGCCTGCACCTGCACCCGTGCCCGCACCGGTAGTGAGCGAGCCTTTATTTGTCCAAACACCTCCGGAGGCGTATACGCCCGTACCGGCTCAGGCCTATGAACAGGCTCCCGCTCCGCATCCAGCGCCGGAACCAATTCCTGAAGAGCCGCCGATACCCGATGATTTCTTTGCACTGAAAGTCGATGAGGCCGAACAGGCGCTTTTCGATATCAACAAGAAAAACGAAGAATTCCAGGAACTATTAGATGAAGAGTTTGAACGTCTGCGCCACAGCGATACGGTTGCAAGCGACACCGATAGCCTCGTCGGCGAGGCCGTACTTGCGGAGCCGCAGCCAGCGCCGGAAATCCTCGTGGCCGGCGACGCTTCGCTGCCTATCGAGGACCGAATCGATGACTATCTAAAACGCGCAGACATAGATATGCTGCGCGAGATCGAAGCACGAATCGAAGAACGCCTAAAAAAAGAACAGCCAGCGATAGCTGAGCCGATATCGGCAGCGATAGCCGAACCGGAACCGATCATAGCGCCTACGCCTGTGCCAACGCCGGCGCCGGTATTCGCGCCAACGCCGGCGCCTGTACCTGCGCCAGCCGACCCCTGGGCAAAAGCTGCGCAGGCCACCGGTATTGAACTTCCGGATGAAGCCCCCCCGCAGAAAACTCCCTATTCGGTCCTGGACGAAATGTTCGGGTCTGTGCCCGATACCGGCGAAGCCGAAGAGCCGCCTGCCATCCCCGTCTGCGACCCCGGCGTAATAGCCACGCGCGAACCTGCGCCGGTACCCGGCTTTGCTTTTGACGGCATAGATGTCGGTCACGCTTTCTCGCATGGTACGCCGCCGCCTTCTGATCTAAAGACGGCCGCTGATGCCTATATCGCCCAGGCGGAAGAGGGTCTTTCGGAAGAAGAGGCTATTCTTTCCGAAGAAACCGATCTTGAATTCAAGACAGAGGAGCCTGCGCCTGCGCCCATCTCATATGCAGATTTTGAGATCTTTGATTTCACGACAGAACCGGCTGCAGCGCCTGAGCCGGAGCCGATACCGGAGCCCGCGCCTGCGCCGGAACCGATACCCGCGCCGGAGCCGATACCCGAACCCGAGCCTGTGCCTATACCAGAGCCTGAGCCGGAACCGATACCCGCGCCCGCGCCGGAGCCTATACCAGAGCCTGAGCCGGAACCGATACCCGAGCCGTCAACCGCGCCGTCCGGTTGGGGAAACGACGCGCCTACGCGGGAACAGGCCGAGGCTTTCCTGCGCCAGAAAGTCACGTTCCCGTTTGACGAGCCCTTAGCAAAACCGTCGGTTTCTGTTCCGCAGGCGCCGATTTCCGAACCCGAGCCTGCGCCGGAACCCGAACCAACACCTGAGCCTGAGCCCATCGCAATCGCGCCGGAACCTCCGGCAGCTCCCGCCGCGCCGATCCCGCAGCCGCAAACCGGCAGCGAGATACTGAGTTCGCGGCCGATGTGGCGCCCCGAAGTTTCCTTTGTGAATTTGCTCGCTCCTGTTGTCGAAGTACCAACAACGGCGGCAGAAGTACAGATACCCGTGCCGCTTCCGCATACGCCGGCGGCGATTTCTTACGACGATGCATTGGCGGCGCCAACGATTACCGGTGCGCCCGCAGCGCCTGAGGCTTCGGCAATTCCTGTAGTGCAGCAAGAGCCGGCACACACACCGGCTGCCTCAGGGGCGGCAAAAAGAAAGCCGGCTGCCGCTCAGCCTTCGGCAGTGCAGAGAAATGTGATTTCCGTCATCATCACCATCTTGATCGTCATCCTCGTGATTGTCATCGCGTGTATTGCGACCCTGAAATTCATGCCCGATTCGATCGGTGCATACTATATTCTCGACTTTATCGAATCCGTACAAGCAAAACTCTCAGGAGGATGACTGCCAACCGCAGGAAGGAATATTTAACATGAATCAACGAACCAACAAAATCGTGCGAAACATCGTGATCGCAGCGATCATTGCGATTATTGTACTTGTCGCACTCTCCGGATTCATCACGGACCTCCTCTGGTTTGATGATTTGGGGTACTTGAGCGTATTCCTTACGAAACTGCTGACGCAGCTTGGCATAGGCATTCCCGTCTTCCTCATCATGTTTCTGGTCGGAACGCTGTACCTGAATGCGATCAACAAGGGCTACCACCACCGTCTGATCATCGGTGATGAAAGCCTCGGAAAGAAGGGGCAAAAGCGCCTGTCGCTCGCCTTTTCCGCATTTTCGTCACTTATCATCACCTACACGGCGGTCACAAGCGTCTGGTTCAATTGGCTGCAATTTTCAAATTCGACAAATTTCGCGATTGCGGATCCGATTTTCAACAACGACGTATCCTTCTATACCTTCCGGCTTCAATTCATCCATGGCCTGAACAATACCGTGATCACGGGCATTGTCGTCTATGCCTTCATGACCTTCATTTTTTACGCGATTCTCATGAGTATCGCCCCACCGAAAGCCATTCCGCAAACGGAAAATGCGTCTGAGGATGAACTCGGCGCCCGCCGCAAAAAGGCACAGCAGCGAAGCGCTTTCACGGAAAATCTCATGCGGGCGTTTGGCATTGACCCCAGCGCATTTGAAAGCCAGCAAGCTGCTTCGCCGCGTAACGAGAACACAGGCGGACACTTTCGCGAACTCATCTATATCGCTTCCAAACAGATCGTCGTCCTCGGCATCCTGTTTTTCCTCATGCTCGGCGTCTATTTCTTCCTGAAGCAGTTTGACCTTCTATACACGAGTACGAGCGTCCTCTACGGCGCCGGGTATACGGACAATCATATCAATCTGTGGGTGTACCGCATACTCATCGTGCTATCGGTGGTGTCGGCGATCCTGTTCGCACGCGGTGTTATTGTTAAAAAAGTAAAGACCGCTTTCACGATGCCTGTTGTCATGATTGTCATCGGCATCATTGGGGCGATCGTCGCCGCGATCATGCAAAGCCTTGTGGTCTCGCCGGACGCCATCAACAAAGAGGGACCCTATCTCGCTTACAATATCGAGGCTACGCTGAACGCCTACGATCTTCAGGATGTCGCGACCAAGGACTTCCCCGCCGCCAACGACCTGACGGGCGAGGACATCATCGCCAATTCCGACACCATCAAGAATATCCGTATCAACGACTGGGATCCTGCAAAGATATTTTACAATTCCACGCAGAGCATCCGTATGTATTACAATTTCAACGATGTTGACGTGGACCGTTATATGATCAACGGCGAATATACGCAGACCTTCCTGACCGCGCGCGAGATTGACGAAAACAAGGTGCCGCAGGAATGGCTGAACCTTCATCTGAAATATACGCACGGCTACGGCATTACGATGTCGCGTGTCGACAAGGTGACGACGAGCGGGCAGCCGGATTTGCTCATCAAGAACATTCCGCCGGAGTCTCAGGTCGAGGAGATCGAAATCACGCGGCCGGAAATTTATTTCGGGGAATTGACGAACAATTATGTCGTTGTCGGTACCGACGAGACGGAGTTTGACTATCCGGAAGGCGAGAGCAATGTGTACACCGCCTATGAAGCGGACAGCGGCGTGAAGATGAATGCCTTCAACCGCTTCATGTTTGCGGTTCGCGAACAGAGTATGAAGCTCCTCGTTTCTACGAATATCACAGGTGACAGCCGCATCGTCATCAACCGAAATATCAGCGAACGCGTGCGCGAGATCATGCCTTACCTGCAGTATTCCGATCCCTATATGGTGACGGCGGAAGGCAAGCTGTATTGGATTATCGATGCGTACACGACGAGCAAATACTATCCTTATTCGGAGCCCTACAATCTGGCGGCCGGCGATACGACGAACTATATCCGCAACTCGGTCAAGGTCGTCATCGATGCCTACACCGGCGACACGGGATATTATTTGATCGACACGGGCGATCCCGTTGCGGGAACTTTGGCCAAGATCTATCCGGATCTTTTCCGCGCGAAAGACAAGATGCCCGAAGGCGTTTCGGCGCATATCCGCTATCCGGCGACGATGCTCAGCATCCAGGCCAATGTCTACAAGCGCTATCATATGAAGGACGTCAGCGTCTTCTATCAGAATGAGGATCGCTGGGATATCGCCAAGGAGAAAGTCGGCGCAAGTGATGAAGCGACTTCGATGGTGCCAAATTATTACATCATGAAACTGCCGGGCGAGGATCATGTCGAATTCATCAACTCGATACCTTATACGCCGAACAGCAAGGACAATATGACGGCGCTGCTCGTCGCGCGCAACGACGGCGAGCACTACGGTGAGCTCGTACTCTTCCAGCTGCCAAAGGGGCGGATCGTCATGGGGCCAAACCAGATCGACGCGCAGATCGCGCAGGACACGGAGATCAGCCGTGACTTCTCGCTTTGGGAAAACTCCGGCTCGACCTACAGCCGCGGCAATATGTTCGTGGTGCCGATCGAGGATTCTATCATGTATGTGGAGACGGTTTACCTGAAGGCGAGCAGCAGTTCGATGCCGGAAGTCAAGCGTGTCATCCTGTACTACAACGACAGGATCGCCTATGAGCCGACGCTTGCGGAAGCGCTCGATTCGATGTTTGGAAACGGCGTCGGCGACGAGTCGGCTACGCAGCCGGGCGGCGAAGACGTGGATCAGGAAGGCGGGGGCGACGCAGCCGCTCCGCCGGATGCGGGCAGCACATCTGACGATTCGGATGCCGGGTCCATGACACAGAGTGAGTTGATCGCCGCAGCGCAGACGGCCTATGAAAAGGCGCAGCAGGCGATGAAGGACGGCGACTGGACGGCCTACGGCAAAGCGCAGGAAGAGCTCGGGCGGTATCTCGGGCAGCTGGGCGGCGGCGGCGCGCGTCCGGTGGCGCCGATAGAGGAGCCTGCGGAGGCAGCGGCGTCTGATAGCGACGAAGAATAGAATATAAGGATCCTGTCATTCGCCGACTTGATCGGCGAATCCATGCAGGATAGTTGGATTCGCCGATCAAGTCGGCGAATGACAAGGCGGAAGAATAGAGGAACAAATGCTGGATATAAAGAGGATTCGCGAAGACTATGACGCGGTGAAGGCGGCGGTGGAGAGCCGCGGCAAGGGCGACTTTGGGCTGTCGGAAGTGCTGGGTCTCGACAAGGAGCGCCGCGAGGTCATTGCCGACGCCGAGCAGAGGAAGGCGCGGCAAAATACGGTTTCGAAGGAGATCCCCCGCATCAAGAAAGAAGGCGGTGACGCCTCTTCTGTGCTGGCGGAGATGAAGGGTTTGTCCGATCAGATCAAGGCGGACGACGCGCGATTGGCCGAACTGGACGAAAAACTCAAAGATGCATTGCTCGGCATACCGAACACCCCGGACGCCACGGTGCCGCCGGGCGAAGACGACAGCGCCAATGTGGAGCTGCGCCGCTTTGGCGAGCCTACCGTATTTGACTTTGAAGCGAAGCCCCACTGGGATGTTGGTACGGATCTTGACATCCTCGACTTTGAGCGTGCCGCGAAGATTTCCGGCGCGCGTTTTTCGGTGAACAAGGGGCTGGGCGCCCGGCTCGAGCGCTCGGTCGTCAACTTCATGCTGAACCTGCATACGGAGGAGCACGGCTACACGGAGATCCTGCCGCCTTTCATGGTCAACCGCGCGGCAATGACGGGCACGGGGCAGCTGCCAAAATTTGAAGACGATATGTTTTGGGTGCCGGCCAAGGATTTTTTCCTCGTGCCGACGGCCGAAGTGCCGGTGACGAATTTGTATATGGATGAGATCCTCGACGGCAGTCTGCTGCCGATCTATCATACGGCTTACACGCCTTGCTTTCGCAAAGAGGCCGGCTCGGCTGGGCGCGACACGCGCGGGCTGATCCGCGTCCATCAGTTCAACAAAGTCGAGCTCGTGAAGTTCACGAAGCCCGAGGACAGCTGGGCGGAACTCGAGTCGCTGACGGCTGCGGCGGAAGAGGTGCTCAAACGCCTCGAACTGCCGTACCGGGTCGTCGCTCTTTCGACGGGGGACATCGGATTTTCATCCGCGAAGACCTATGATATAGAAGTGTGGATGCCGAGTTATGACCGCTATGTTGAGATCAGTTCGTGCAGCAATTTCACGGACTTTCAGGCCAGACGCGCGGGGATACGCTTCCGCCGGGAACAGGGCGCAAAGCCCGAGTATGTGCATACGCTCAATGGTTCAGGCCTTGCGGTCGGGCGTACCGTCGCGGCGATCCTTGAAAATTATCAGCAGGCAGACGGCACGGTCATCGTGCCCGAAGCGCTGCGTCCCTACGTTGGCGCCGACGTCATCGGCCCGCGCGTTTAAGTCGGAAAGGCAACCATGCTCTCACCCGACCAAATCAAATCGGAACTCAGCGGATTGAACGACGCCTTGGACGAGCTCGGCAGCGCCTTGGATATCGGCAAGCTTTCCGCACGCCTTGAAGCGATCTCCGCCGATAGCGAACGTCAGGATTTTTGGAACGACCACGAGGCCGCCAGCAAGATCCTCAAAGAGAAAAAATCCCTCGAGACAAAAATGTCGGGATTCAACGAACTACGCACCGAATTTCAAGATCTGGAAACCATCGTAGAGATGGCCGAAGAGGAAGCAGATGGCAGCCTCGACGAGGAAGTCTTCAGCGCTTATTCAAAATATACACAGCGCTTCGATGAAATGAAGATTGCAAATTTGCTCGACGGTGAGCATGACAGCGCCAATGCGATCATCTCGATTCACTCGGGCGCCGGCGGGACGGACGCACAGGACTGGGCGGAGATGCTGGTGCGGATGTATATGCGCTGGGCCGAGGCCAAGAAATTCAAGGTCAAGCTCTGGGAGATCCAGAGCGCGGACGAGGCTGGCATCAAGGGCGCGACCTTCACGGTCGAGGGCGAGAATGCTTACGGCTATCTGAAGACGGAAAAGGGGATTCACCGCCTCGTGCGCATCTCGCCTTTCAACTCGCAGGGCAAGCGGCAGACGAGTTTTGCTTCGGTGGATGTGATGCCGGAAATCGACGACGAGGTGTCTGTCGACATCGCGCCCGAGGATCTGCGCATCGACACCTCCCGCTCGAGCGGCGCGGGCGGGCAGCACGTCAACAAGACTGACTCGGCCGTGCGCATCACACACCTGCCGACCAACATCGTCGTCACCTGCCAAAACGAGCGCTCGCAGCATCAAAACAAAGACGTCGCGATGCGCATACTCAAATCCAAACTGCTCGAGCTCGCCGAGCAGGAACAAAAAGACAACCTCGCGGAACTCGCCGGGGATTATAGTCAAATCGCTTGGGGCAACCAGATCCGCTCCTATGTCTTCCACCCCTACTCGCTTGTCAAAGACCACCGCACGGATGCGGAGAACGGCAACGTGCAGGCGGTGATGGACGGCGACCTTGACCTCTTCATCAACGAGAGGCTGAAGCAGAGGCCTTCCGCCTAATGGCTGCCGCACGGGCAAGCCTGTCAACATGGAAGTTTGACACGGCGCTATTCGACTTCGACGGCACCATCATGGATACGAACGGACTCATCATCGAGTCGTGGAAGCATACCGTGCGCGCGCTGACGGGCAGGGAAATCACGCTCGACGAGATACGCGGGACTCTCGGCGAAGTCATCGCCTATTCAATGGCGCGCATAATGCCGGAGATCGACCCGGCCGTCGCCGTGGCGACCTACCGCGAATACCAGTCGGATCGGTATCTTAAAGGCATCCGTCTTTTTGACGGGGTGGCCGAGACGCTCGCGGCCTTGCGGGGACTGCATGGACTGCCGGGGCAGTCTGGACGGACGGGACAGCCGGGGCGGACAGGACAGCAGGGGAGCGGCGTCAAGACCGGCCTGGTGACGAGCCGCCTCGCAAATTCCACGTACAAGGCGCTCGATCATTTCGGTATCCGGCAGTATTTTGACGTCATTCTCACGGTGGAGGATTGCACGAAGTTCAAGCCCGATCCCGAGCCGATCCTGCTCGCGCTCGAGCGGCTTGGCGCGGCGCCGGAAAGGACCATCTATCTGGGCGACACAGTACACGACATTCTCGCATCCAAGGCCGCCGGCGTCTTCACGGTTTTGGCTGACTGGTCGGTCGCCCTGCCGCCGGAAAAACGCGCCGGCGCGCCGGCCGCCGATCTCGTCATCAAACACATGGACGACCTTCTCGAATTGTTCCGATAGCCGCAGCATTTTTTCCGGTTGAGTATTTCTTTTCTTGTTAAACCCGCAAAATCACATTTTCGAGGCTCGAAAGTGTGATTTTCGCGCGTTAACAAGAAAAACGGGTACAGCGAAAAGACGCTAAAGTGCGAATTTTTTGAAATCACTATATTTCTTTAGCAGGTTTTGCGCAGCATGACAAGGATTTTTCCCGTATCTGCTGTTTTTTGATATACTGAAAGCGCTTTATACATGTACGCAAAGTACGCAATGTGCGCAGAAAGAGGAGAGTCATGAAATTCAACAAGGAGCCGAATTGGATCTACGCAGAAAACCCGGAAGGCGATATTATTGCCGAAGTCACCTTCCCGCTCTACACCTCCGGCGTCGTCGCCATCAACCACACCTATGTGGACGATTCACTGCGCGGGCAGGGCGTCGCGGGCGAGCTGATGGAGGAATGCTACACGATGCTGAAAGAGGACGGGCGCAAGGCGAAACTCATCTGCCCCTACGCCGTCAAATGGTATCACGACCACCCCGAGAAAAACGACATCGTCGCGAGATAGCACTCAAGCGAACGGAAGGAGAATACGCTATGATCTACGTACATCTTGCCGACGGCTTTGAAGAAATCGAAGCGCTCACCGTGGTCGACATCCTGCGCCGCGCCGGTCTGAAGACAGAAACGGTCTCAGTCATGGGCCGTCTGCCCGTGACCGGCGCGCACGGCGTTCAGGTCATAGCGGACATCGTTTTCGAGGACGCAGTCTACGCTGACTGCGAACTCATCGTCCTGCCGGGCGGCATGCCGGGCGCGACAAACCTCGACGAGCATGCCCGCCTGCGCGAGAAGATCCAGTCATTTGCCAGACAGGACAAAAAGCTCGCGGCGATTTGCGCGGCCCCGCTCGTCCTCGGTCACGCCGGCGTCCTCGAAGGCAAAGAAGCCACCTGCTATCCGGGCTTTGAGAAGGAACTCACAGGCGCCGTCCTGACGGACACCGCCGTCTGCGTGTCGGGAAATATCACGACCTCGCGCGGCCCCGCGACCGCAGCGCCCTTCGCCCTCGAACTCGTGCGCCAATTAAAAAGCGACGATGCGTCAGACACCGTCGCCTCAGATATGCTATTTTAAACACCTGTCATCCCCGCGCGATTGCGAAGCAATCGGTGACCCCGGGCTTGACCCGGGGGAACGAAACGCTGGGGATCAGTACGGCTGATCGTCCAGCTCAAAGTATGCCTGCGGATGCTTGCACGCCGGACATTCGTCGACGGCCTTCGTTCCCGTATACTTGAACCCGCAGTTGCTGCACTTCCAGACCACCGGCTCGGGCCGCTCAAACACGAGCCCCTTGTCGATGTTGTCCTTCAGCTTCAAATAACGCTCTTCGTGCGTCTTCTCGACCTTGCCGACGTTTTCAAACTGGAGCGCGATTTCGTCAAACCCCTCGGCCCGCGCATCCTCCGCCATCCGCTTGTACATATCGGTCCATTCATAATGCTCGCCCGCCGCCGCGTCGACCAAATTCTCCGCCGTCGTGCCGATGCCGTGGAAATACTTGAACCAAAGCTCCGCGTGCTCCTTCTCATTGCCGGCCGTCTCCGTGAAAAT
>JAISJT010000012.1 GCA_031261395.1 Eubacteriales Family XIII. Incertae Sedis bacterium | reverse complement strand
AAACGAAGCGAAGGTGATCGTGAACGGCGGCGGGACGGACGATCCGACACCGCCGACGCCACCGGTCATCACCGTAGGCGATCTGACAGTGAGCTATGACGGCAACGGAGCCAAGAGCGGCACAGCGCCGGCCGATGCGAAGTACTACAAGAGCGGCGATACGGTAAAGGTGCTCGGAAAGGGCGACCTTGCGAATCCCGGCTATGTATTTGGCGGCTGGAACGACGGAACTGCTACGCATCAGGCGGACGGCACGTTTGAGATCACGGAAGATACGACGCTGAAAGCGGTATGGACACCGGACTATACGGATCCGTACTGGCTGCAGGTGACTTACAATGCAGGCGGCGGCACAGGGAGTGTGCCTGTGGATGCGAACAATTATGAGGACAATGACGAAGTCGTGGTGCTTGGCAACGTTGGCGTGCCTGCGCTGACAAAAGCCGGCTATGTCTTTGCCGGCTGGAGCGACGGCAGCGTGACATTCGCGGCAGGCGACAAATTCAATATCACGAGGGATACGACGCTGACGGCGGTGTGGACGAATATGGCAGGACCGAGCGAGTTCACGAAATCGGTGTCGATAAACGGCGGCGCCTATACGAGCGGCGCAACGATCCATGATCCAAATGAAGAGCTGACCTACAAGATCACGATCGCATTCCCGACGAGCATGGAAGGCTACGAGAGCGTAGCCGCCGTGGACAAACTGCCGGCGAAACTAAGGTATGTGGCAGGCAGCGGCGCGTTTGCGGTCGCGGGTCTGACCCTGACCGCTGCGGACGGAAGTCTGGACTTTGATGCGGCCACAAAGACGCTGAGCTACACGTTTGCGAATGACTTTGATCTGACGAGGCTCGCGGGCCGGACGGCAACGCTGACGCTGAATGCGGCGATCGACAAGGACGCGCTGGATCCGGACGCCCCGAATACAATCCGAAACGAAGCATACTTGGTCGTGAACGGCGGCTCGGACGATCCGACGCCCCCGACTCCGCCAGCCGTCAATATTGGTGATCTGACCGTGACCTATACGGCGGCCGACGCTACGAGCGGCACGGCGCCGACGGACGGCAACCTCTATATGAGAGGCGACCTCGTGACGGTACTCGGCAAAGGCGATCTCGCAAGAGCCGGCTACGACTTTACCGGTTGGACGAAGGGCGGCACGGCATATGCGGCTGACAGCAAATTCGAAATCGAAGAGGATATGACACTGGCCGCGACCTGGAAGCCGAATTACAAGGATCCGTACTGGCTGCAGGTGACTTACAATGCAGGCGGCGGCACGGGCAATGTGCCTGTGGATGCAGGAAATTACGAGAACAACGATCTCGTGACTGTGCTCGGCAATACCGGCGGTCTCACGCTGTCAGGCAAGACGTTTGCCGGCTGGAGCGACGGCAGCAAGACATTCGCGGCAGGCGACAAATTCAATATCACGAGGGACACGACGCTGACGGCGGTGTGGACGAATATAGCGCAGCCGAATACGTTCACGAAGGAAGTGTCGGTAGACGGCGGAGCGTATGGAAACAGTGCGCAGGTCCAGGATCCCGGCGATGTCCTGACATACAAGATCACGGTCAAATTCCCGGACAGTATGGAAGGCTACGAGAGCGTAGCGGTAGCGGATGTACTGCCGGCAGCGCTGCGGTATACGGCGAACAGCGGGATATTCACGGTCAGCGGTCTAACGCTGAGCGCTGCGGATGGGACGCTTGCATTTGACGCGCCGGCGAACACGCTGGCCTACACCTTCGACGAGACGGTGTTCGATGTGCAGTCGCTCGCGGGACGCACGGCTACGCTGACGCTGAACGCGACAATCGACCAGAACGCGCTGAATCCGAATGCGCCGAATACGATCAGAAACGAAGCGAAACTGATCGTGAACGGCGGCGGGACGGACGACCCGACACCGCCGACGCCACCGGTCATCACCGTGGGCGATCTGACAGTGACATACATGGCGGCAGACAAGACGGCCGGCGCTGTGCCTGTGGACGGCAATCTCTATTCGAGCGGCGATACGGTCGCGGTGAAAGGCAACGAAGGAAATCTGCAAAGAACGGGATATGTCTTTGAAGGATTTGCCCTGAGCGGCACGGCAACAAAGAATGATGTAATCACAGACTTTCGCATCACCGCCGACACCACGCTCTACGCAGTGTGGACGAAGATCGTGGCGCCGACGCCTGTGACGCATCAGATCTTCTATCACGGCAACGGCCATACTTCAGGATCCGAGCCTGTAGACAACACGCTTTACGGGCACGGAGCCAAAGCTCAATTGCTCGGAATGCATGATATGAAAAAAGAACACTATGTCTTTGTGGGATGGAGTGATGACGCGAACGCAGCCGAGGAGGCCTATCATGCCGGAGATTCGGTAACCTTGATGTCCGACTTGCATCTGTACGCAGTCTGGGCGGAAAATCCGAAGTACAGCGTGACGTATATCGGCAACGGCAATACGGGCGGCACGGCGCCGACGGACAATGACAGTCCTTATTATGCAGGCAGCAAAGTTATAGTGATGGGGAATGGGACACTCGTAAAGGACGGTTACACTTTCCTTGGATGGGCGACGAATCCGAATGCTTCTAATGCGGGCTATGCGAAAGACAGCGCTTTCAGGATTTACGGGCATATGGCGCTCTACGCCGTTTGGAGTTTGAGCCAGCCAACGCCGCCGCCGGCAGAGCCTCCGGCCACACCGCCTCAGCCGCCGGTCAATCCGCCGCGTCATCCGGTCACGCCGGTCACACCGGTCACGCCGGTCACGCCTCCTGATGTTCATGTGCCGCAGCCAGCTCCCGCGAACCCGGTAACCCCGATCGTTCAGGAACCGCAGGCTCCGGTGGAGATAGAAGAGCCGTTCATGGAAGCGGCCGAGGACGAGGGTGTCATGCTATTTGGAAAGATTCCTCTGTCTGCGCCGGCCGGGTTTGCAAAGTGGTCGCTGCTTGATCTGATCCTGATGCTGATCGGCCTGATCGCAGCAATATGGATGACGATTCGCGTGCTTGTGCGCCGGAAAAAAGAACAGAACGATGAGGGCTTTACCTACTATGAGTATGCCGACGAAAACGAGAACAACAGGGAAACGCGGAAGTCGTGGCTGACTCTGAGCATAGGACTCGCGGTGGCATCGTTGCTCCTCTTCCTGATCACTCAGGATATGCGGCTCCCCGTGGTGCTGGTCGATGAATGGACCGTCGCGTTTGCGCTGCTCCTCGTGGTTGAACTGATCAGCACAAGACTGACAAGCAACCTGAGGAAGGAAAGAGAACTTGCAGATGCTTAGGGCGCGGCGAAGATTGGAAATAACATTTGAAAATGTAGTTTAAATTCGAATATTTTGGGTATATATATAGTAACGGCATCGGAGTTACCGAAAGGAAAGGTTGAAAAATGATTATGAAAATGAAGGCATGGAAAAAAGTGATGATGTTTGCGGCGGCCCTGGTTCTGGCCCTGGCTCTTGCGCTGCTGACGGGATGCTCAAAGCCGGACGCCGGGGAACCTGCCCCGGCAGCCGGGCCTGTGGGCGTCACCTATGAAACGAGCAGCGACATCACTATAGATCTGAGCGGCGGCGCGGGCGACGAGGTGAGAAGCGAAGAAGTGCCCGCTGCGGAGGCGCCAGCCGAATAAACGCAATCAGTACAAACAAAGAGGTCAGTGAAATTGCGCCGGCTGCAATCAAGAGATTCGGCCTCATCTCATCTCCGGTTCTTGGCGAATTGCCGCCGTCAGCCGTGGCAGCCGGCGTGGGGGTCACATCCGGATCCGGCGGATCGTTCTGATCTGTCGGATCTTTCGGCTTGTTTGATCCATTCGGGTTGACCTTGATGCTCACCTGATCGGACAACCCTGCATACTCTGCCTTGATGATGTGTGTGGAGGCCGATGGGAAAGTCACTTTGCCTCCTGCGATTTTGTCGGTTGCATGGTCTGAGGTAATCGTCGCGACATTGGTCAAATCCTGAATATAATTTCCTTCTTGGTTGTATAGGCCCACCTTTACCGCAATGGAGCCGCCGACATTCACGCTGAATTTGTCCGGCGTGATTTTGATGCTGTTGCTGCCTCCCGGCGGCGGAAGCTCCTTTACGAGTTTGGCGTTGATATTTTGCGTGGTGACCCCGACAGCCACGGGGATTTCCGTGGCGGGAGAAAAATCTATGCGGTCGATGGCATCGTTATCGGAATAGTCGTAAACAAAGTTCTTGTCATTGTACAACTGCCCAAGATATTGCTCTCCGTTTAGATCAAGAAAAAGAACACAACATTGACCGGGGCTAACCCCTGTGATTTCGTAACTGCCGTCTGCTGCCGATGTTACAAAAGTAATCATTTCATAGTCAGTCGCCGTTTTGAGAAACGCAACCGCAAAAATATCTTCGAGCGGGCTGTCATTTGCGTCTGTGATGACGCCGCTGATGGTACCGCCGATTCTTAAGGAGGCGTCGATGCCTGGGGTAGCGCCGCCGCCTACGACCACGACAAGCGTGGCGCCGGCCAGGGTGTCGGAGTCATCATAGTACTGCGGTGCCAAATTTGTCCCATAGGGCGCCATGAATTTTACGATGTAGGACCCGTCCGGCACGTTTTCAAATTCATAATAGCCCGACGCATCGGTACTGGTATTATCCAGATAAGTCTTGCCGTCTGTACTATAGAGTGTGACATCCGCATTATCAAGATTGGCGAAGGTATTGTCTGTAACCGTTCCACTAATGCTGCCGGTAGGGGCGTCGAGCAGCGCCGCGTCGATGCATGTAATGACATCCCCATAACTCACAGGAATCTCGGTGGCCGTGTCCTGGTCTACATCCGTGTATCTCCCGAAATTGAGGCCATTGTAGTATTGGTCTAAGTAGGCGTTGGCCGGGCCGGAAAACAGGACCACATAGGCGCCGGGCGCCAAGCCTATTTTTTCATAAGTTCCTCCTGCGGGCGTATTGAAAAAAGTGACAATATCGTAGGAAAAGCCCCCGGGAGATCCCGAGTCAGGCACTTTTTTATAAATTAGCACATAGGCGTTTGCTAACGGGGTGGTAAAGACATCTCTAACGGTGCCGGAGATAGAGCCCCCCACATATAATTTCCCGTCAATACCCGTGTGCGTATTCTCACTTGCAATCGTGATTGGCACGGCGTCACCGGCGTTCACCGCAGCGCCATCCAAAGCGCCGTTGTAATAGTTTGAAACCAACTCCGGAGACGAGTACGGCGGAGAAAACCGAACAATATAATCCCCGTCCGCCAGGTATTTCAGATTGTAATCGCCATTTGAATTCGTTTGCGCGCTTGTGTAAATTGTATTAACATTATTCACGTCATAGGCATACACAGTGCCGTCGATGATTGGCGTACCGGTATTGTCTACCAGATTTCCCTGAATGGAACCGCTCGGTTTTTTTTGCAAAACGAAGGTGCCAATATCTTTGTTTGCCCCTGCCGTCACGGTGACTTTTGTGGCGGCGTCAAAATTCTCATCCGAATCAGGATCATATAATAGACCAACTACGCCATTCCCGGCATAGTACGAAGGGAAATAGTCATCGGAATTTCCGAAGCCGCCAGAGAATCGTAAGACATAATCTCCGGGCGGCACGCCAACAGAGCCATCATAGCCTTCGGGGATTATAAGATCTCCATTGCCATCCGAAATGCCATGAGGAGGACTGGATCCCAACTCGTAATTTATAGAAACGTGCAGTAATGCTCCTGCCACCGGTGTACCGTCCGACCCTATCACGGTACCGGTAATGGTGCCGGTAAATGCATCTGCATAAGCCGCATTTTTTGATCCGGCCGGCAAAAGCGAGAGAACCAGCACGGCAAGCAAAAAAACGGACAAGAGAATACGAGAGAACCGAACCGGGACAGATTTAGATTTTGTTGACATACGGAACCCCTTTCGCACAGCTATTCTTCTGCACTACAGAATAGCGATTACGTGACAACTTGTCAATAAAGAGAGATAAAAACGGCACTTGATTTACTTCCCCTGTATGTAGTACAATAATCGTCGCGCCTGCGCTTGTGAAAATGAGTATGCGGGTGCGGAGAAATATTATTATGCACACAGCTTTTGGGCGGGTAGGTGCCGAGCCGGGAAAGACATGTCCCATCGGAAGCCCCGCGGACTGCGGAAGCGGACGAGGCTGTGGAGGAGAAACCGGAGGTACACACATGTCAGTCATTTCTATGAGGCAATTGCTCGAGGCGGGCGTTCATTTCGGGCACCAGACAAGGCGCTGGAATCCGAAGATGGCCCCCTACATTTTTGCCGAACGCAACGGGATTTACATCATTGATCTGCAGCAGACGGTTGGGCTCATCGACGACGCCTATACCTTCATTCAGAACGTCGTGAAGACGGGCAAGCCCATCCTCTTCGTCGGCACGAAGAAGCAGGCGCAGCAGGCAGTCAAGGACGAATCGATCCGCGCGGGACAGTATTTCGTGAATGAGCGCTGGCTCGGCGGAATGCTCACCAATTTCAAGACGATCTCCGGGCGCATCGACCGCCTCAATGAGATCTACAAGATGGAAGAAGACGGCGTGTTTGAGCAGCTGACAAAGAAAGAAGTGCTCAAGCTCAGACTGCAGGCCGAACGTTTGGAGAAGTTTTTGGGCGGCATCAAGGACATGCACCGCATGCCCGGCGCCGTATTTGTGGTCGATCCAAAGAAAGAAAGGATCGCAGTCAAGGAAGCGAGGATCCTGGGGATTCCGATCATCGGTATCGTGGACACGAATTGTGACCCGGACGATGTCGACTTTGTCATCCCCGCCAATGATGATGCGATCCGATCGATCCGCCTGATTACGGCGGCCATCGCGGATGCTGTCATCGAAGCCAATCAGGGCGAGAGCTTTGCGGAGGCGCCGGCGCCGGACGACGACGACTTTGATGCACCGAACGCTGCGCCGGAAATCGCACCGGAAACGGCAGAAGACGCCGAAGAGGCTGCACAGATCGAAGCTATAGCAAACGAAGTGATCTTCGAAGAGGTCGCCGAGGCGGCAGTCGAAGAAGCCATCGCAGAGGCTGTCGTTGAAGAAGTCGCAGAGGAAATTATTATTGAAGAGGCTGCGGAAGAAGTCGTTGAAGAAATCGTAGAAGAAGCCGCGGAGGATGCGGCGGAGGATGCGGTCGACGAAGAGACCAGCGCGGAAATTGAAAAAGCCGAAGAAGAGGATGATTTCTAAATATATAGATATAAGGAGGAAAATACAATGGGTGTTTCAGCATCAGCTGTAAAGGAACTGAGGGAAAGAACCGGCGCGGGCATGCTCGACTGCAAGAATGTACTTGTCGAGGTGGACGGCGATATGGACAAGGCGATCGACCTGCTCCGCGAAAAGGGGCTGGCGAAGGCCGCGAAGAAATCCGGGCGCATCGCTTCGGAGGGTCTCGTGCGCGTGCGGCTGGCGCCGGACGGCAAGAAGGCCGGCATCATCGAAGTCAATATCGAGACAGACTTCGCATCGAAGAACGAAGAATTTATCGGCTTCGTGGACACGCTGTCTTGCATGACCGTGGATACTGCGGCAAAGACGCTGGACGAGTTCCTGGCCGCGAAGTACGGCGGCGGCGCGGAGACCGTGCAGGAAACCCTCACGAACTTCATCGCGAAGATCGGCGAAAATGTCAGCGTGCGGCGTTTCACGACTCTGGCGGAGCCCGGCGTGGTCTATGTCGGCTACCTGCATTTGGGCGGCAAGATCGGCGTCGTGATCGGCCTTAGGACCGAAGCCTCACAGGAAGAAGTGGCGACGCTCGGCAAGGACGTGGCGATGCAGGTCGCTTCGATGAACCCGCAGTTTGTCGACGAGAGCGGTGTGGATCCCGATTATATCGAAAAAGAAAAAGAGATCCTTGTCAAACAGGCGCTTGCCGAGGGCAAGCCGGCCGAGATCGTTGAAAAGATGGTGCTTGGACGCCTGAAGAAGGAACTCAAAGAAACCTGCCTTCTCGAGCAAAAATTCGTCAAAGACAGCGACCTGACGGTAGCGCAGTATGTCTCGGATGCGGTCAAGGCGCTCGGCAAAGACGTCAAAGTCGTTTCGATGGCGCGCTACGAAGTCGGCGAAGGCATCGAAAAGAAGGAAGAAAATTTCGCCGAAGAAGTGGCGAAACAGATGGCACAATAGTCACAATAGGCGCAGCCCCGAATGCAAGATGTCGCCCCACGAAAATCTTGCATTCGGAACCGCTTTGTGCGATAATACGAAACTGCGGATTGAAATTGGCGGTCCGCGCAGGCACAGCCGTTTTGCGGGCCCATAGCTCAGCCGGATAGAGCAACAGTCTTCTAAACTGTGGGTCGCAGGTTCGAATCCTGCTGGGCTCGCCACATGATGCAGGCTTTACACAAAGGGGTATAGCCAAGCGGTAAGGCAACGGACTTTGACTCCGTCATTCGCAGGTTCGAGTCCCGCTACCCCTGCCAAACTTCCCCTCCCGCGAGGGGCATATGACCCAGTAGCTCAGTTGGTAGAGCACTTGACTTTTAATCAAGGTGTCCGGAGTTCGAGACTCCGCTGGGTCACCAGAAGGTTGGAATTTCAACGGTTCCAACCTATTATTTTTTCGGCCTCTAAAAAGTTCCCGTATTTTTCCCGTAGAAGTATTTTTTGCAGGGGCAAATATACAAAGATTATGTCTTTCAGGTTGGGACCCATAAACAACAGAAACGGTATTTATCATGAAGTGGATGTGAATTATTTGTACTGGGACCGGATAAATTTATTATAGAATATTCTGATAATTGTGTATTTTCAAAAAATGTGATATACTCCGCCCATGACGTAGGGAATTAGTCATGGGAGGAGGTGTCAAATGGATTACTATTTAGAGGACAATAACTTTATTTTCTACCAGCCGCTCTTTCGGAACTGCACGGTGAATTTCGAACAGCAAATGATCTATTCGCCTTCGCAGATGCGGTTTTACCATTTTTACATGCCGCCTTCTTATTTGGAAAATACCGTGTTCAACTGTGTGCCGGACGGCTGTGTGGACATGCTCTTTATCTACAATGACAACGATTATATGGTCGAGTTTGTCGGCTCCACGGTCAGCCGGAAAATCCTGAAATCGTATCCGGGCTATTCCTATTTTGGCCTGCGGCTGAAGCCGGGCATGTTTGTGGCCCTGGACGATGTGTCGCTGGCCGAGGTGACGAACAGCGAAATTTTGTATTCCAGTCGCGATCTGGACGTGGCCGATTTTATCGAGCAGCTGCAGGTGCTGGTGACGCTGCAGGACAAGATCGATTTGTTCCTGAAGGAATTTTCGGTTTCGCTGACGGCCGCGTTCATCACCGATCCGGTGCGCAATATTCTTTGCAAGATCAATGACACGAAGGGCAATATTTCCGTCGCGGATCTGGCGAGAGACCAGTGTTACTCGGAGCGGCAGATCAGCCGGCTGATGGAATCGCAGATCAACATCGGGCCGAAGATGCTGTGCCGCATCGTGCGTTTTCAAAATGCGCTCGATTGTATGATCAATCGGCCGGACCGGGAGACGCTTGACTATATCGCGGGCCTGAATTACTCCGACCAGTCGCATTTCAACCGGGAGTTCAAAGAGTTTACCGGCCTTACGCCACAGCAGTTCGTGAAAAATTTCAAGAATGAAACGGCGCGGCCGTA